>JAUIEH010000111.1 GCA_030428405.1 Alphaproteobacteria bacterium | reverse complement strand
GGGCTGACGGCGGGTCTGTTCCTGATCGGCTATGGCCTTTTCCGCTCCTTCGTTGAGAATTTCCGCCAGCCCGACGCCGGGCTCGAAAACCTGCCCTTCGGCGTCACCATGGGCATGATCCTGTCCACGCCGATGTGGATCGCCGGCGTCACGCTGATCGTGCTGGCGTTGCGCCGACCGACGCCGACGCCTGCGTGAGCGAACACGACGAAGTCGAGACCGCAGGCCCGGCGCGCGACCTCGCCGACCGGCTGGCCGCGCGCATCCGCGCGGACGGCCCTATTGGCGTCGGCGCCTATATGGCCGAAGCGCTCTATGACCGCCGGGCTGGCTATTACGCCACCAAGGATCCGATCGGCGCGGGCGGCGATTACGTCACGGCGCCCGAAATCAGCCAGATGTTCGGCGAGCTGATTGGTCTGTGGACGCTGCAATGCTGGTCCGATATGGGCGCGCCAGCGCCTTTCCGGCTGATCGAGCTTGGTCCCGGCCGGGCGACCATGATGTCGGATGTGCTGCGCGCGGCTCGTCTGAGCGCGGAGTTTTGCGCCGCCCTATCCGTCACGCTGGTCGAAGTCAGTCCGGCTCTGAAGGGCGTACAAGCGCAAACGCTGGCCGACGCGCCGGCGCCCGTCGGCTGGGTCGACGTCCTCGACAAAGCGCCAGCTGGCCCTTGCGTTATTCTGGGCAATGAGTTTCTCGACTGCCTGCCTGTGCGCCAGTTCGTGCGCGTGGACGGCGCCTGGCGCGAACGCCTTGTCGCGCTCGGCCCCGACGCCGAGGCGGGTTTCGTCTTCGCGCTGTCGCCCGCGCCCGCCGCACCCGGCGAAGTCGACCTCATTCCTGCGCGACTGCGCGATTCTGAAGACGGCGCGTTGGTGGAGACAAGACCCACAATCGAAGCGGTCATGGAGACGCTGGCGGCGCGTTTCGAGACCGCCCCCGGGCATGCTCTGTTCATCGACTACGGCCCCGCGCAATCCGAGATCGGCGACACGCTACAGGCGCTGCAGGCGCACGAGAAAGTCGATCCCTTGCAGCTCCCCGGCGAGCGCGACCTCACAGCACGCGTTGATTTCGAAGCGCTCGCCGAAGCAGCCCGCGCGCGCGGTCTGAAGGTCTCAGGCCCCAAAGCGCAGGGCGCGTTCTTGAACGCGCTTGGCTTTGAACAGCGCGCCGCAGCACTTTCGGCTGCACGCCCGGACATGAAGTCTACGATCGCGCGTCAGGTCCTGCGCCTCTGCGACCCCGACGAGATGGGCGTCTTGTTCCAGGCTATCTGCGTCAGCGCGTCGGGCGCGCCTGATGTGGCCGGGTTCTAGTTGCTGCCGCCCACGCACCGGTTGCGTCGCCGAGGCCCTCAATCAATAATTGAACTGCGTTTGATTGTTGAGCGTGGAGTTCGCAATGGCCTTGTTCCGACGCCTGTTTTCCGCTGTCCGATACCAACCCGATTCAACGCCACGCCCGCCTTCAAATGAGCGCATCAAAATATTGACGCCCAGTATTGACCCGCCCGACGAATGCGAGGTCGCCGGCACCACTCCCGACGAGTATTTCAACGCTGCACCCACGCCAGCAAAGTCGACAACGCGTGCAGCACCACGATCCAGCTATAGCGAGAAATTCGGAGAGCGTATTGGCGGTGACTTGTGGGGCATACAAACCACAATCGAATATATCGATTCTAAGGGCCAAAGCTCTGTACGCCGAATACGGATTATTGACCTGCGGCAGAAAGACAATGGATGCGCCTATGTGAATGCGCATTGTTTTGAACGCAAAGCACAACGCAATTTCAGGATCGACCGGATTCTTCACGTCATTGATGACGACGGCGTGGTCTACGATCCCGTCGACTTTTTCGAGCACGAGCTAATGGTGGAGTTCGAACACGACCCATTGGACGCCTCAGTCGCGCCGCCCGCCGAATCTGCAGCTCCCAAGAGACCGACGCCGGCGAAAAAACCAAGCGCGCCCGCCAAGCCCGGCGTGAAACAACGCTCCGCTGCACGGGATGGGCTGCGGCTGCTTGTCGCCTTGGGCCGATCTGATGACATTCTTCATCCTGCCGAGACGCTCGAAATTGTGAGCTACATCACGCGTGAGGCGCAGATCGCCGGCGTTTCGAGCGATGACGACGACATTCAATCCCTGTTCGGATATGTGCGCCGCCAGCGTCCGGACACGGCTACATTGGAAAAATGCGTAGAGGGTCTCGAGCGCGAGGGCGTCGACGCCAAGCTGCGCTTCCTCGACGCGGCGCGTCGCGTCATTTCGGCGGACGGTATCAAACACCCGAACGAGCTCAAGCTGCTCAGTGAATTGCAATCCTCGCTCGAAGCCGAAGTTGGGTGACGCTACGCCCTCACCAACGCTCGCCAGCGTCTATAAGCGCGCGCTGCAGGTCCGTGTCAGCGTGCTCTTCGATCCAGGCGATGTCATCGCGCGAGAGGATCAGAGGCTGAGCGAAGCGCTTCATCCAGTCGCGCGTGGCGCGGCCATAGGCTTCATGGATGAAACGATCGTCCTCGCTGACGTCGAGAAAGCGTAGAATTTCCCTCAGATAATTGGGTGCATACGAATAAAGGCGCTCATAGGAGACGACCGCGACGCGCTCTCCAAAGCGCTGCGCCAGGCGCGCCAGCATGCGATTGTCAGCGTTCCAGAACCTGACCGCCTTGCGAAACCCATCCGTCCAGACCTTGTCTTCGGGATCGTCTTTGCGCTTTTGCCAGGAATTGGCCACGTCATAGACATTGCGGCTGAGAAAGATGAAGCGGCAGTCGGGAAACTGTGCGGCGATGTGGTCTGCGTGGTGGTGATAATGCGGGACCTTGTCGCCAAGGATCCGCGCGCGCGGATATTTTTCAGTCAAGCGCTTCTGGTACGGACCGCCGTTGTTCCAGTCGTGATTATGGGTCTCGTCCGCACTCGGATAGAGCAGGCGTTCGGGCGCAAACGCCTCCGGGTTCAGCTCCGCGATGCGCGCCTCGTTGGCGAGCCGGTAGAAGCGCTCATTGCACACGACCATCTCGGAATGCGCGCATAAGAGTTCGGCGAAAGCCGACGTGCCCGAGCGCGCCGTTCCGGCGATGAACAAAAACCGCTTCTCGCGAAGCTCATCGGTCATGTCTGCGCCCTTCTCACCTCGCCGCAGTCTTGTTCGACGCCGCCGAGTCTTGCATCACTCTCAGCGCCTGAGCCAGCGATGAGCGCGGCTCGGAAGGAGACTTGCGCATGCGCGCCGCCGATGATGAGCGCCCGCCTTTTCTCGAAGCGCCCGGACTGGCCGCGTTTGACGGCCTGCGCCACGGTTTTTTCGGCCGCGAAGGCGGGGTATCGACCGGCGCGCTCGAGAGCCTCAACGCCGGCTTCGGCGCGGATGATGCGCCCGCCAATGTCGCAGAGAACCGCCGGCGCATCGCTGAAGCGCTCGATCTCAACGACCCCGGGAGACTGCTCAGCGCCTATCAAGTCCATTCCGACCGTGCGCTGATCGTCGAAGCGCCGTTTGGCGATGAGCGTCCGCAGGTCGATGCGCTGGTGACGAAGACGCCCGGCCTCGCTGTCGGCGTCGTCACGGCCGATTGCGCGCCCGTCCTCTTCGCAGACGCCGACGCCGGCGTCGTCGCCGCCGCCCATGCGGGCTGGCGCGGCGCGCTCAGCGGCGTCCTGGAAGATGCGCTTGAAAAGATGACGCGACTCGGCGCGCGTCGGGAGCACATCCGCGCCGCTGTGGGACCATGCATCTCGCAGGACAATTACGAGGTCGGCCCCGAATTCGTCGCGCGCTTCGCTGAAGAGGATCCGTCCTCGGCGGCGTTTTTCCGCAAAGACGAGAGCCACGGCGATCGCGCGCGCTTCGACCTTTCCGGCTATGTCGCACGCCGGCTGATGCGCGCAGGCTTGACCCGCATCGAAGCGCTGCGCCATTGCACCTATGGCGAGGAAACACGCTATTTCAGCCATCGCCGCGGCGTTCATGCGGGTGAAATCGACTATGGCCGGAACTATTCCGCCATCATGATCGCGCCGTGAGCCGCTTGCGCCTGCGTCCAAGTTTCACAAAACCGACATTTAGCTTTTCGCGGGCGCGGCGCCTCTGCTAGCAAGACCGCGCGTGAACCGGGGGGCACTCGCATGAAACTTCTGACCGGCATGGCCAATCAGCGATTGGCTCAAGCTGTTGCGGATTATCTGGATGCGCCGCTGACCAAAGCGGTGGTGAAGCACTTCCCGGATTCCGAAGTCTTCGTCACGATCGATGAGAATGTGCGCGGACAGGACGTCTTCGTCATTCAATCCAGCGCCTATCCCGCCAATGACCATCTTATGCAGCTTTTGGTCTGCATCGATGCGCTGCAGCGCGCGAGCGCAAAGCGGATCACAGCGGTGATGCCCTATTTCGGCTATGGCCGTCAGGACCGCAAAACCGGCGGGCGCACGCCGATTTCAGCCAAGCTCGTGGCGAACATGATCACGGCCGCCAAGACCGATCGCGTACTGACGATGGATTTGCACGCCGGCCAGATCCAGGGCTTTTTCGACGTGCCCGTCGATAATCTCTACGCCGCCCCCGTCATCGAGGAAGACATCAAGCGCAACTATAATTCGCGCGAGCTGATGATCGTTTCACCCGATGTCGGCGGCGTCGTGCGCGCGCGTTTCCTGGCTGAGCGGCTGGGCTGTGAAATCGCCATCGTCGACAAGCGCCGTCCGCGCCCAGGCGAAGCCGAAGTCATGAACATTATTGGCGACGTTGACGGCCGCATCTGCGTGCTGGTCGACGACATCGTCGATTCCGGCGGCACGCTGTGCAACGCGGCCGAAGCGCTTCTGAAGGAAGGCGCCGAGCAGGTCTCCGCTTATATCAGTCACGGCGTGTTGGCGGCCGGCTCGAAGGACGCCGTCGCCCGGATCGAAGCCTCCAATCTCAGCGAGCTGGTCATCACCGACACGATTGAGCAGCCCGACCACGTGCTGGCGGCCAAGAAATTCCGCGAAATCTCCGTGGCGCCGCTGATCGGCGAAGCCATTCGCCGGATCGCCAACGAAGAATCCGTCTCCAAGCTGTTCGACTGAGCCCTGACCCGGCCTGACCGGGTGAACGGTATCTGAATGCCGGCTTCAGCGCGTGTTCGGCGCCGCAGCATATTGTGCGCGGCAACGAGAAACACCAATGAGGCCAAGCAAGATGAAGAATGCTCTGCTCGGCATGACCGCCGCCGCCGCGATCGCACTGGTCGCGGGTTGCTTCGCTGCAGACGTCGCGCTCGATGCGCCGTCGCAAGGTGATGTGCGTTGGGTCACGCCATATCAATCCGCCAAAGGCGCTGCGCGCGCCTGATGCGCGTAAAACGATGCGCGCCGTCATGCTTGTGCGCAGCGCTTTGATCGCCTATAGAGCGCCGCTCTAATGCACGCGGGTCCGCGATGTCGCCGCGCCGCCCCGATCACGGGCGGCTTTTCGCGCTATCGGTCCTGCGCAGGAAGGAAAGCGCCGAAGACATGAGCCAGATCGTATTTGACATCGTCAGCCGCGACCGCACCGGCACGGGCGGCGCGCGCGAAGCGCGACGCGAAGGTCTGGTTCCCGGCGTCATCTATGGCGGCGCTGATCAGCCCTCGGCGATCTCGCTGAAGCTCAACGATCTCGTGCGCGGTCTCAATCGCGGCGGCCTGCTCTCGCAGATGATCGAGCTGAAACTCGACGGCGCGACGCAAAAGGCGCTGATCAAGGACATCCAGTTCCATCCGGTCACGATGAAGCCGCTTCATATCGACTTCTTCCGCGTCCAGGGCGACCAGATCGTCTCGATCGAAGTGCCGGTGCACTTCATCAATGAAGGCAAGTCGCCCGGCCTCAAGCGCGGCGGCGCGCTCAATGTCGTGCGCCACACGATTGAGCTCGACTGCCCGGCCGACGCCATTCCGGCCGAAATCGTCGTCGACCTCGACGGCCTCGACATCAATGACAGCGTGCACATCTCCGCGATTGCGCTGCCGCCTAATGTGGCGCCGACGATTTCGGATCGCGACTTCACCATCGCGACGATCACCAGCGCCGGCCCGAGCGCGTCTGAAGAGGACGACGAGGCCGAGGGCGACGGAGAGGAATCCGTCGAGGTTCCGCGCGTCGGCGAAGAGGACGAAGACAAGTCGGAAGACTGATCCTCGCTTCGCATTCGTTCATTGCTGGCCGCTTCGGCTTTTTTGACAGCCGGAGCCGCCGGCCCGGCCGGAGATAATCGCGATGCTGATCATCGCGGGACTCGGCAATCCCGGCGCGCGCTACGCCAATAACCGGCACAATATCGGCTTCATGGCCGTGGACGAGATTGCGCGCGTCCATGATATCGGACCGTGGCGCGCGAAATTTCAAAGCGCAGCCGCCGAGGGCGTCCTGCAAACCGAGGCCGGGCCGAAGCGCGTCCTCCTGCTTAAGCCGCAGACTTTCATGAATGAGAGCGGTCGCGCCGTCGGCGAAGCTGCGCGTTTCTTCAAGGTGGAGCCCGCCAATGTCGTCGTGTTTCACGATGAGCTCGACCTGGCGGCGGGCAAGTTCCGTTTAAAGACGGGCGGCGGCATCGCCGGGCATAACGGCCTGCGCTCCATCTCCGCCGCGATCGGACCGGAGTTCCGACGCGCGCGCATGGGTATCGGCCATCCCGGCGAAAAGCGGCTCGTGCACGGATATGTCTTGTCGGACTTTTACAAGGCCGAAGCCGGCTGGGTCAGTGCGCTGTGCGAAGCATGCGCGCGCGCGGCCCCCCTTTTGGCGGAGGGCCGCGACGACGCTTTTCAAACCCGGGTGACGCATCTCGCTCCAGCGCCGAAGCCGGAAGCGGATGAGGGCGAGACCGGCCCCGCCGGCGAGGCCTAGAAGCTCTGCGAGCGGCCGGGCGCGCCCGGTCCGCCTTCCTTGCGCGTGCGCACTTTGAAGCGCTTTGTTCCCGACAGATTGGACACGACGCCGGAGACGCCCGCATTGCGCATGGCCTCGGCGGCTACATCCATATCCCACTGGGGCACGCGCAGAATGCGCTTGGTCGCCTTGGACGAGCGCAGCCGCTTGGCTGCGTGCTCCAGATTCGCCAGCGAGCCCGAACGGTTGACCTCCTGGGCGCGCAATCCCGCCTCGGCGCGCTTATTCAAGCGGCGACGGCGCGCGGCCTTGGGTTCGAAATAGGCTGCTGAATCGTCGGAAGCGAAGTCGTACGGATCATCGATTCTGTTAATCCGCGAGCGACCCATGTCCCCCTCCATATCTTGTGGACACTGGCATATCGCGTACTAGCGGTAGGCTGCTTCGTTCGTTAGTCAAAGGAGATTCGACTCACGTTTATGGTGCGCCGCAGCATTGTTGCAATTGCGCACCGAGCGCGCGCGTTTGCTTTTGCGACAAGGGGAATTGAGGCCGAGCCGGGAGCCGCCGCGCGATCCCGGCTTGACGCCAACGCGTGCGGCGCTAGGAAGTCGCCCTTCCCCGCCTCGGCGCGCAATCCCAAAGCGAGACCCCATCATGGGCTTTAAGTGCGGCATTGTCGGCCTGCCCAATGTCGGCAAGTCGACCCTCTTCAACGCCCTGACGCAGACCGCAGCAGCGCAGGCGGCGAATTATCCGTTCTGTACGATCGAGCCGAATGTCGGCGAAGTCGCCGTGCCGGACCCGCGCGTCGAGGAACTGGCGAAGCTCGCCGGCTCGAAAGAGGTCATCCCGACGCGCATGAATTTCGTCGACATTGCGGGGCTCGTGCGCGGGGCGTCC
>JAUIEH010000110.1 GCA_030428405.1 Alphaproteobacteria bacterium | reverse complement strand
CTCAGGAGGATGAAGCGTCCCGCCGCACTCGCTTTCAGATGCGGGTATGCGGCGCGCGCGAGGAAGAACGCTGCGTTCAGTCCGACGCCGCATTGCTCCGTCCACATCTCATCTGTGATGTCTTCGAGCTTGGCCGGTTTGCCGCCCAGTCCGCTCGCGGCGTTGTGCACGACAATGTCGAGCCTGCCGAAACGCTCAATGGTCGCGTCCACCATGCGTTCGACATCGCCGCGCTGTGCGACGTCGCATTGCACCGACATGGCGACGCCGCCGGCCTGTTCGATCAGCGCGACCGTCTCATCGCCCGTTTCCTTGCGCCGGACAGCGACTGTGACCTGCGCGCCGGCGTCACCAAGCGCTTCAGCGATGCCGCGCCCCACGCCGGCGCCGGCGCCGGTGACGACCGCGGTGCGACCTTTCAGGATCGGATCTTTCAGTCGTTGTGCGCTCATGGCGTCATCCACTCGCCACCGTCGAGATTGATATTGGCGCCGGTCAGGCTGCGGCCTTGCGGGCTGGCGAGAAACGCGAGCACGCCCGGCAAGTCCTGCTCCAGCGACGGCCTGCGCTGCAGTGCGATCTGCACGGCGTCCATCTTGAACGGCAATTCGGCGCCGTCGAAGGCGTCGCTGAGCGCGTCGGCGGCAAGCGCGATCCAGTTGACGCTCACGCCGCGTTCGCCCCATTGGCGGGCGACCGACTTGGTCATGCCGCGTTGCCCCTCAAGGGCGGCGGACAGCGCAACCAGACCTTTCGCGCCCGAATAGGCGAAGGATGCGCCGAGAACGGCGACGGCGGCGTCGCGCCCGTCGAGTGCGGCGGAGACGGCTTTGAACATGTGAAGCAGGTCGAGAATGGCGTCGCCGCAGCTTTGCGACCAATCCGCGTCAGACAGCGCGATCAGCGGCGCGCTTTTCGTCGAGATTGGCGGCACCGCGCACAACACGAACAAGTCGGCGCCGCCGACGGCTTCGTCAGCTTCGCCTAAAGCGTGCGTCAGCGCGCCATGATCGGCGAAGTCGCACTCGATGCTGCGCAAATCAGAAGCGCTGCGTTCACCATGTTGGCGAACAAGCGCTGCATGTGCGCCGTGATTCGCTACAGCCTCAGCGACGCGCCGGCCGATCGGCAGGCCGCTCGATACGACAACGTATCTGCGAGGAGAGGGCGAGGAATCAGCGCTTTGATTCATGGGCTCTTCGAGAATCGTGAGAACACGGAAAATGACGATGAAACTTGGCCCCGCCGGCCCCTCGACGTCGACCGACCGGCGCTTGCGTATCGCCCACGCGATATGACGGCGCAGCGCGTCATCGGAGCCGCGATATCACAGTTAACACTGTTGAGACCAAACGACGATTCCAGCCAATTGACTTAGCTTTCATCCGTCCGTCGGTCGTTGCGTCAGAGCTCGCGCCGGGCGTCAGTGAAGTGCTCGAGCTGAGGGGCTCAACCGGAAACGCTGGTCGTCGCGAGGGCGGCCGATGCAATGAAGAACAACTACGTCGAATGCCGCGTCGCACATTCGGCGGGGGGAGGAGAAAAGGTCATGTTGAATATTCTGAAACGCGGAGTCTCGCTGAGCGCCATGGGCGGCGTTCTTGCGACGACGCCGATGATGGTCGCAGGTGCGCTCGGGCTTTCGGTCGCTACAGGCGCCGCCGCACAGGCCCAGGACGGTCGCGAAGTCATCGTGGTCACCACAGCGCGCCGTCGCGAAGAATCTGTCCAGTCGGTTCCTATCGCGGTCACGGCGCTTTCGCCGGAGCTGCTCGAGAACGCTCAGGTCACTGAGTTCGCTGATCTGGCGGCGAGCGTGCCGGGCCTGGTGATCGTCAACGGCAACGGCGCTGCGCGCACGACGCCGTCCTTCTCGATCCGCGGCCTCAGCCAGCAGGATCTGACCATTCTCTCCGATCAGTCGGTGCTTGCTTACACCGGCGACATCGTCGCTGCGCGTCCGCAGGGCCTCAATCAAACGATGTTCGACCTCGCAGCGGTCGAAGTTTTGAAGGGTCCGCAAGGCACGCTGTTCGGCCGCAACTCCACCGGCGGCGCGATCATCATCCGCCCGAACCGTCCGAGCGACGTGCTCGAGGGTGAGGTCGGTCTGCGCGTCGGCAATCTTGGCCGCCGCGACGTCGACTTCATGCTCAACGTGCCGCTGGGCGATGCTGCGGCGTTCCGCATCGCCGGCCTCAGCACGCAAAGCGACGGCTATGTGCGCGACGTCATCCTGAACCGGATGTTGAACGACGATAACAGCCGCGCCCTTCGCGCCTCGCTGTTGGTTGAGCCCAACGACAACATCTCCTCGAACACGGTCTTCAACATCTACAATGAAGAGACCAACGGCACGGGGATGATCACCTACGACTACAACGAAGCCAGCGGACTCAATAATCCGCTCGCGCGCACCCCGCGCAACTATGCGGAGTTCGGCGCGCTGGAGGCGTTACAGGCTGGTCGCGATTATTATACATTCGCGAGCGGCGTTCCGTCCTTCACCAAGGTCGATACGTGGGATCTGGCGAACACGACCGAGTTCCAGGTCAACGACGCCATCACCATCCGCAACATTCTCGGCTACCGCTCGACGCGCAGCCACAACCTCACGGATACGGACGGCACGCCGCTCACCCTGCTCGAAATTGAACGCATCAACGACTTTGAGCAGTGGTCGGAAGAGTTCCAGATCCTCGGCGAGCACGGCATCCTCGAGTGGATTGTCGGCGGTTACTATTTCCATGAGGAAGGCAGCGACCAGGGATTGAGCAACACGTTGGCGGTTGATCCCGGCGATCTGCAGCCTGCGACGACATTCGCCTATCCCAACTGGTCGAATACGTGGTCCATGGGCGAAAACACGAGCTACGCCGTGTTTGCTCAAGGCACGTTCGATCTCGGCGCGTGGATCCCGGGACTGTCGACTACGATCGGCATTCGTCAGAACTGGGACGAGCGCGAAGCGATCATCATGAACCGCACGGCCGGCGCCTGCCGCTTCACGATCGACCACGACAACAACCCGGCGACCCCGGAAATCCCGGCCACGGTCAATCCGTATCCCGATCCCGGCCAGTGCGCTCTGCCGCTCAGCGAGGACTTCTCTGAGCCGACCTGGACGATTGGCCTTGAGTATCAGGCTACTGACGACGTGATGCTCTATCTTGCTCACCGTCGCGGTTACCGCACGGGCGGCTTCGGCGCCCGCGCCTCGACCGAGCAGGGCCTGCGCCGGACCTTCACGCCGGAAATCGTCGACGATATCGAACTCGGCATTAAGGCGGACTGGCATTTCGGCGACGCGCTGCTGCGCACCAACGCCGCGGCGTTCTATGCGGACTATGCCGACATTCAGCGTCTGCTGACGGACCCGACGACCACTCCGGTCACCACGGTCACGACCAATGCCGGTCAGGCCACGATCCAGGGCTTCGAGCTTGAAGTTCTGTTCCAGCCGAACGAACTGGTGACGATCGCTGCGTTCTGGTCGCATCTGGATGCGAGCTTTGACGAGTTCATCGCTCCTGACTTGACCGATCTCTCCGGCAATCCGTTCGCGCGGGCGCCGGAAGACACGCTCAGCTTCTCCGGCGATTTCATCCTGCCGATCATCGATCCGATGCGCGGCGAAATCTCCGTGGGCGGAACCTATTACCACAACTCCGGCTTTAGCGGGAACGACAACTTCGATCCGCGTCAGACGGTGCCGTCCTTCGACCTCGTGAATCTTCGCGCGGGCTGGGATAACTTCATGGGCTCGCCCGTGGATGTCGGCCTGTTCGTGAACAATGCGACGGATGAGGAGTATTCCTTCGTCGGTCTCGGCCTGTTCAATGCGCTCGCCTTCAACTCGAGCGTGCCGCAGGAGCCGCGGACTTACGGCGTGACGTTGCGCTACCACTTCGGCCAAGAGTAAGCAGCCGAATAGCTGAAGGGCCGCCGGGCGCGATGCGTCCGGCGGCTTTTTCTTTGGAGGTGCATGAATATGGCTGGAGACGTCGACGGCCAGGTCGCCATCGTCACAGGCGCGGCCTCAGGGATCGGCCGCGCAGCTGCGCCCATCTTCGTGCGCGAAGGCGCACGCGTGGCGCTGGCGGATGTCAACGAAGAGGCGGGCCGGGCGGTCGCAGCCGAGATCGAAGCCGCCGGCGGCGAAGCGATGTTCGTGCGCTGCGACGTTTCCCAGGAAGCCGATGTCGCACAACTCGTCGAAAAGACGGTGGAACGCTTCGGCAGGCTCGACTGCGCCTTCAACAATGCGGGCGCCGGCGAAGCTCCCAAACCGCTCGCGGAACAGGAAAGCGCGGTCTGGGAGCGCATGTTCCGGATTAATCAGCTCTCGGTGTTTTTATGCATGAAGCACCAGGTTGCCGCCATGCTGAAAACCGGCGGCGGCGCCATCGTCAACAATGCGTCGAACTCCGCCGTCGTCGGTCTCGGCGGGCTGACGCCTTATTCGAGCTCCAAGGGCGGCGTCGTTGCGGCGAGCCGGTCAGCGGCGGTCGAATTCGCACCCCAAGGCATACGCATAAATGCGATTTGTCCCGGCCTTGTCGGTGTGAAGCAGACGCGCGACCGCGACTGGGCGAAGGAGCTGGGCATCCCGATCGGCCGGCCGGGCGAATGTGACGAGATCGGCGAAGTCGTGGTGTTTTTATGCTCGCCGCGCGCATCTTATCTCGTCGGCCAGACGATATCGATCGACGGCGGACAGACTGCGAAATAGGGACCGCGACGTGATTGGCCGCGTCGCGGCGGCCTCGATGTGGTGGCCGCGACCTGACCCGTTGCGCTTATTCTTTCGGCGCCATGACATAGTTCAACGCCAGCCGTCCGCCATCGGCGTAAATCGTCTGTCCTGTGATATAGCCGGAATCCTCACTCGCCAGAAAGGCGGCGACCCCCGCCATTTCCTCGACCGAGCCGAAGCGGCGCAACGGCGTGCGCGACAGCATCATCGCCTTGGCCTCACCCTCAATATGCGCGGTCAGCGGCGTTTCGACCGGGCCTGGACCAATCGCATTCACGCGCACGCCGTGATCCGCCATGGCGAGCGCCTGGGTTTTCGTCAGCATAGTGAGGGCGGCCTTGCTGACGCAATAGGCGGGCGATTCGGCCACCGCCAATTCACCGCCCACCGATGAGACATTGATGATAGAACCCGGCGCGCCGCGCGCGACCAGGCGCTGCGCAACCGCCTTGCCGACCAGAAAGGCGCCGATGAGATTGATGTCGATGACGCGGCGGAAATCTTCGAGCGGCGTTTCGTGGAAAGGCTTTCCCGCCATTGCAACGCCCGCCGAACAAACGGCGATATCGACAGGGCCGAACGCATTTTCAGCTTCGGTGAGGAGGCGTTCGACGTCGCCTTCCTCGCTCGTGTCTGCACGAATGAAGACCGCTTCGCCGCCATCGGCTCTGATCGCGGCGGCCTGTTTTTCGCCTTCCTCATGCTGAATGTCGGAAAGGACGACTTTGGCGCCCTCGCGTGCAAAGCGCTGTGCTATGCCCAGCCCGATGCCGCCTGCAGCGCCGGTGATGAGAGCGGTCTTGCCCTTCATGGTCATGTGCGCGCCCTCATGCTGATTCTGGCCGGCGGCTCCAATAGGTCCCGCCGTCCACGCGCAAATTGGCGCCGGTCGTAAAACTCGAGGCGTCGCTTGCGAGATAAAGCACGCTCGGCACGATTTCCTCCGGCTCGCCCCAGCGCGACAGGGCTACGGCCTCGCGCGCAGCTTCCTCGGTCGCCCAGCCTTTGGCCACGTCAGTCAGGAATCCTCCCGGCGAAATCGTATTTACACGCACCTTCGGGGCAAATTCCTTCGCGAATGCGGTCGTGACGGCGTTGAGCGCGGCCTTGGCGCCGGCATAAGGCGCAACACTGGGATCGGCGTTGAACGCGCCGATGCTCGAAATATTGATGATCGAGCCGCCATCGCCCGCCGCCATCCGCGCGCCGACAAGCGCGGTGAGGCGAAAGGGGCCCTTGAAATTCACGCCGATGACCTTGTCGAACAGCTCCTCACTCGTTTCGAGGCTCGACGGCGCGAGCGGCGACATGCCGGCATTGTTCACCAGCACGTCAATCTGGCCGAACTTCCAGCAGGCCGTTTCAACGAGGCGTTCCAGCTCGTCCCATTTGGCGACATGGGCTGCGACCGGCAGCGCGCGGCCGCCTGCGGCTTCGATTTCTTTACAGACGGCTTCACAGGCCGCGAGCTTCCTGCTCGACACGACGACGGCAGCGCCGGCGCGCGCGAGGCCCAGCGAGATGGCGCGGCCCAGACCGCGACTGCCGCCGGTGACGAGAGCGATTTTTCCGTTCAGATCAAAGGGGTTTACGGCCGGGGTCATTGGTCGGGCTCCGCAAGCTCGGCGGCGTAATAAGCGCGCGCAGCTTCCAGCTTCGAGGGCAGGTGGTCTTCAGTGAAAAGATTGGGGTCGGGCGCATAGCGCTTCATGATGCGCCGCCCGATTGCGGATTTGTGCACTTCGGTCGGCCCGTCCGCGAGGCCGAGCATCGCCGCCGTCATCAGCATATGCGCGAAGGGCAGCTCATTGGACGCGCCGAGCGCGCCGTGCAGATGCATCGCCTTCCAGACGACTTTCTGAGCAATGTCGGCGGAGGTAACTTTCAGCGCCGAGATGATTTCGCGCGCTTCGTGTTCCTGCTCGGTGTCGAACATCCAGGCGGCTTCCAGCACGAGCAGGCGGAACTGCTTGAGCGCGATCCAGGTCTCGGCGATGTCGAACTGGACCGCTTGTTTGCGCGACAACGGCCCATCGCGCAGTTCGCGGCTGATGGCGCGCCGCGCCATCATGTCCAGGCATTTCTGGATCAGACCGATCGTGCGCATGGCGTGGTGGATGCGTCCCCCGCCGAGGCGAGACTGGGCGACCATGAAGCCGCCGGCGCGGGGGCCAAGACGCGCGGTGTCGGGTACACGGACATTATTGTAGCGCACATAGGGATGGCCGCCTTTGGCGGCGAGCGGTTCGGTGAAGACGCCGGTGTCGCGAATGATCTCAAATCCCGGCGCATCGGCCGGCACGATGAACATCGTCGCGCGCTCATAAGGCGGCGCTTCGGGATCCGTCACCGCCATGACGATCAGAAAATCGCAGAGATTGGCGTGTGAGGAATACCATTTCTCGCCATTGATCACCCAGTCCTGGCCGTCCAGTTCGGCGCGGCAGGTGAACAATGTGGGGTCGGCGCCGCCGCGCGGTTCCGTCATTGAGAAACACGAATAGGCTTCGCCCGCGAGGAGCGGTTTGAGATAACGCTCCTTTTGTTCATCCGTACCAAAACGGGCGAGAATTTCGGAATTGCCGCTGTCGGGACCCTGACAGCCGAACACGACCGGGCCCCAGTTCGTCGCGCCGAGAACCTCGTTTAAGAAGACAAGATTGACCTGGCCGTATCCCGGCCCGCCGAGTGATTTGTCGAGGTGACACGCCCATAAGCCTTGCGCGCGCACTTCATCCTGCAACGGCTTTAAGATGCGGCGGGCGGCTTTGAGCGAGCGGTCATAAGGCGCTGTCGGATCGGGAAAGAGCGCATCGAGCGGTTCGACCTTTTCCTTCACGAATGCGCGCGCCCAATCGACTTTCTTTTGAAATTCGGGGTCTGGTGAGAAATCGATCATCGCGTTTCGCTTTTCATTCAGGCGCTCTTTCGCGCCATTTCCTCGGCCTTGGCCATCAGGCGCAAGACGAATGCGCCGGCGTCGCCGACGACGTCCATGCTTTGTCGGCCGTTGAGAATGCGCGCAT
>JAUIEH010000610.1 GCA_030428405.1 Alphaproteobacteria bacterium | reverse complement strand
CCTTCAGCGTGCTCGACGAAGCCATCAACGCCATTCCGCCGGAAACTGCGTAAGCAGAACGTCGGGCCATGGCGTCGGCGTCGGAAAAAGCAGCGATCAAGGCAGCCCTCGCTGAAGCGTTTCGCCTCGCAAGCGTTTGCGCCGCCGCTTCTGCACTCCTCATCATCGCCGTTTTGAGCCTGGCTGCGGGCGGGTTTACCTGGTGGAGCCTGTTTGCGGCGTTCATCGCCGTCCTGTTCGCCCACCCGACGGCGTTTGCAATGCGCGTCAAAAGACGCGCGCCTGAAACGCAGAAACTCTTCATCAGTGAACGAACGGAATTGAGCGGCGGCGTCGCCGTCACTCATCTCGACCTGGTCAAGCTTGGCGACCGCAGCGGCGACCTTCTGGCGCAATATTATTTCCGCGCCCGCTTGATGGCGGGCCATCTGGTCGTCGCCGCCGTCGTTATCGGCCTGGCCGGCGTGCTCATCTTGTTGGCGGTTCTCGGCGCGCTCGGCTGACGTTCAGCTCACGCCGGATTGCGCCCGGAGATGACCCAGGACGAGGAGTCCATCACGATGCCGTCCGCCTCTATCTTCTGGGCGCCGATGGCTTCGCCGAGCGCGGCTTCGATGTCGGCGCGTTTGGCTTCGGCTTCGTCGCCGGCCTCGCGGAACACCTCGCCCGCCGGACCGATGGCGAGCTGAAACGCGATGGCGTCCTCGATATTGCGGCCGATGAAAACGGGCGCGTCCACGCGCGTGAACGTCACATCCTCATAACCGGCGATCTCCATCATCTTGGAGACCGTTTCCTGATTGCACATGGAGAACGGTCCCGGACCGCAGCTCTGCGCGCCATCTCCTGGCGGCGGCAGAAAATCGAGAACTATCTGCTTGGCCATGGAGAGCCAGGGATTGTCGGCGGGATCGCGCCAGACGATGTGGGTCATCACGCCGCCCGGCTTCAGCGCCGTGCGCATATTGCGCAGGCCGCCGACCGGATTGGAGAAGAACATCGTGCCGAAACGGGCGAAAACGAAGTCATACTCGGGCGTGAAGCGTTCCAGAAGCGCATCGCCTTGCGCAAACGAGACATTGCCCAGTCCGCGCGCGGCGGCGTCCTTGCGCCCATAGTCGAGAAACGCGGCGCAGCAATCCAGACCGACGACGCGGCCCTCAGGCCCTACGCGCTCCGCCAGTTGAATCGCGGTGTCGCCGAAGCCGCATCCGACATCGAGCGCGGCGTCGCCCTCCTTGACGGGCAGGTCGGGAAACACAGCGGCTGAGTGATGCGTCAGCCCGTCGACCAGGACGTGCTTGAAGCGAATGAATTTCGGCGCGAGCACGTCATTCCAGAAATCGACATACTCAGCACTCTGCTCGACGACATCGCTCATCGCTGCTCTCCCTAAGCGGACTTGGCGCACTTCGCGCCGAGCGTTGCGGAGATCATAGCCTCATTCCGCCGCTTTCGCTGCTCCCGTGCGCCAGGAATTGACATAGTCGACATTTTCCACGCCGCCGGCCGCTT
>JAUIEH010000109.1 GCA_030428405.1 Alphaproteobacteria bacterium | reverse complement strand
CCGGGCGTGGTGCGTCAGATCGCGCCGGGCAATCCGGAAGCGCGCGTCGCTTACTCCAACCATCCCTATGTCCAGCGCGTCGAAGAGCATGGCGCTTCGGCTCAGTTTGACTGGGATATCGGCCCGGGCACGCTGACCTCCATCACCGCCTGGCGGAACTGGGAAACGGACCGCTCGTCGGACATCGACTACTCCGCGCTCGACATCGCTTATTTCGCGCCGGGCGCGAACACGATCGACTTCGAGACCTTCAGCCAGGAACTCCGCTTCGCGGGCGTTAGCGGCCGAGTCGACTGGCTGGTCGGCGGCTTCTTCGCTGACGAGCAGATCGACAACCGTTCCGCGCTGCGCTTCGGCGAGGACTGGGACGAATATCTCAGCGTGCTTCTGTCGCTGGGCGCCGGCGGCGCGCCGGACCCGACGACGATCGCTGGCGCCATTCTCGGCAACCCTGCGCTTGTCGGCCAGGGCATCGCGCCAGGCACCGGCATCAACCAAGACATCTACATGCAGGAGACGACCAGTCTCGCGCTCTTCACGCACAACACGATCTCGATCACGGACCGTTTGGATCTGACGATCGGTCTTCGTTACACGCATGAAGAAAAAGACCTGACGGCGTCGTTCTCGACGAACTCGCCGGTCGCTTGCGGCGCGCTGGAAGCAACCTTCGGCCCCAATCCCGCCGCCGGCGCCGCCGCTGCTGCGGCCGCCGCCGCTGCGGCTGCGGCTGCAAACCCGGGCAACGCGACGCTCGCTGCGCAAGCGGCCGCTTTGGCTGGCGCCGCGGGCGCTGCGCCGCTGATTTGTTTGCCCTACGCCCGCACGGGTCTGGATGCGACCGGCTATGACCAGTCGATCGAGGATGACGATCTCTCGGGCACGATTCGCCTGAGCTACGCCGTCTCCGACGACATTCTGCTCTATGGCGGTTATTCGCGCGGCTTTAAGGCCGGCGGCTTCAACCTCGACCGTCAGTTCAACGGCACGTTCGATCCGGTGCGCGGCGGCTATGTCGGCGTCGACACCAGCTTCGCGGCCGAAGTCACTCAGGCCTTCGAAGTCGGCTTCAACTCGGAGCTGTTCAGCCGTTCGCTGCGCTTGAACGGCAACTTGTTCTATCAGACCACCGAGGACTTCCAGCTGAACTCGTTCACCGGCGTTCAGTTCGTCGTCAACTCGGTTCCGGAAGTGGTGTCCACGGGCGCCGAACTTGACTTCCTCTGGGCCCCGCCCGTCGAAGGCCTCGACATCACGGGCGGCATCGCCTGGGTCGACGCTGAGTATGACGACTTTACGGTGCCTGGAAACGCCGGCCTGAACGCGCTCGCAGGCGAGAATATCTCTCTGTCGCCGGAATTCTTCATCAACGCCGGCGTCAACTATGAGCGTCCGATCGGCGCAAGCCTCGTCGGCGGCTTCAACCTCAACACCCGCTGGGTGAGCGAGTACAACACCGGCTCCGACCTCGATCCGGAGAAAGAGCAGGACTCGTTTGCGACGCTGAATGCGAGCATCTCGCTTGGCGCCGAAAACGGTCTGTGGGCGGTCGAGTTGTGGGGACGCAACATCACCGACGAGACCTACGCTCAGGTCGCGTTCGACGCCTTCGCGCAAGGCAGCCGCGGTGGCGACGGCACGCGTCTCGGCCCGCGCAATACGGCCTCATATGACGCATTCATGGGCGCTCCGGCGACCTACGGCATCACGCTGCGTTCGGAATTCTAAGAGCGCACGAACACCGGACGGCGCAGCTGCGCCGTCCGGATAAATCAAGGGCCGGAGAGATCGCTCTCTCCGGCCCTTTTCTTTGCGCTGATTGTTGGCGCCGTCCTCAGGCCTGGGCTTGCTCGCCCATGAGCTGATCGGCGTATTGCGCGCGCAGCACTTTCTTGTCGAACTTGCCGGTCGCCGTCAGTGGCAGCTCGCTGACGAAGAGAATTTCGTCCGGCAACTGCCAGTCAGCAAACGTCTTGCGCAATTGCTCGCGAACCGAGTCCGCGCTCGGCGACGCGCCCTCCTTGGGCACGACGAGCATGAGCGGGCGCTCCTGCCATTTCGGATGCGGCACGCCGATCGCGCAGGCGAGGCTGACTTCAGGATGGCCCATCGCGGCGTTCTCAAGGTCGACGGAGCTGATCCACTCGCCGCCCGACTTGATGACGTCCTTGGCCCGGTCGGTAATGGCGAGATAGCCGTCAGGATCTATCGAGCCCATGTCGCCCGTGTCGAACCAACCGTCCGCGTCCACGATGGTTTCGTCGCGCTTGTAGTAAGCTTTCGCTATCCACGGTCCGCGCACGAGCAGGCGGCCCGCCGCCTCGCCATCCTCGGGCAGCCGATTACCGTCATCATCGACGATCTTCATCTCGACGCCGAATATCGCGCGGCCGGCTTTCACCAGCACGTCCAGCTTTTCTTCCCAGGACAGATTTTCATGCTTGGGCAGAAGCCGCGAGACGGTGCCGGTCGGGCTCATCTCGGTCATGCCCCAACCCTGTACGACGTCGACGTCGTATTTCTGCTTGAACACGTCGAACATGGCGCGCGGCACGGCAGAGCCGCCCATGACCACTTCACGCAAAGGCGCGATGTCGCCGCCATTCTTGTCAAGATGGCTCAGCAACATGTTCCAGACCGTGGGAACGGCGGCGGCGTAAGTGACGCCTTCGTCCTTGATCATGGACTGCACGCTCGCGCCATCGAGCGCCATGCCGGGCAACACCATCTTAATGCCGGCGAGCGGACAGGCATAAACCAGCGCCCATGCATTGGCGTGGAACATCGGCACGACCATCATCACGCAGTCGTCCTGCTTCATGCCCATCGTCGAGCCGGAAATCGCGTAGGCGAGCAGCTTGTTGGAATCGTGCGAGTAAAGAACGCCCTTCGGATCGCCCGTGGTGCCGGACGTGTAGCAAAGCGACGAGGCCGTATCGCCGGGAAAGGCCGGCCAATCGAACTGGTCGGATTCCTGTGCGATGAAATCTTCATAGCAGATCCAACCATCGCCTTCCGGCATGTGCTCGCGCCCGGCAAACACAATCACTTTTTCGATAGTCGGCAGGTGTTCGCGGATCTTCTCGACCAACGGAACGAAGGTCAGATCGGTGAACAGGAAGCGATTTTCGGCGTGATTGATGATGTAGATGATCTGTTCGGGGAACAGGCGCGGATTGACCGTGTGGCAGATCGCGCCCTGTCCTGAGATCGCATACCAGCTCTCGACATGGCGGTGCGTATTCCAAGCGAGCGTGGCGACGCAGTCGCCCGGCCGCACGCCGAGCCGGCGCAGCGCGTTCGCGCATTGACGCGTACGCAAAAGCGTCTCGGCGTAAGTCTGCGTGTGACGCCCGCCCTCGACGAGCGCGCTGACTATTTTCTGATCGGCGAAATGACGCGCGGCGTATTCCAGGATCTGCGCGAGGTTGAACGGACGGTCCTGCATCAAGCCGGGCACGAGCGCGCCGCCGGGCGCGAGTTCAGGCGGCGCCAGAACGCTGGATGCTGCAGGCTCTTCAGGCGCGGCGGGCGCAGCGGGCGGCGCTGAGCCGTTCGTCGCTGCGTCATTCGCCGGCGAGGCCTTGTCGTTCTTGTCCTTCTTTCGACCCAGTCCGAACATCGCGTCTGTCCTCCCTCGTTCACCGCCAGTGCGCCTTTCAAGGCGTCATGCTTAACGCATAGCACGCGGCCGCTCGTGATTTGAACGGCGTTCACCATGCTAACGAAATGAAACGGGTAGAAAAGAGAAGAGCAGGCTTGGCCAGCCGCCTCGCCTGCTCTTTTCAAAGCTCAGGCGAGCTTGACCAGCATCTTGCCGAGATTTTCACCGGCGAAGAGGCCGATAAACGCGTCGGGCGCCTTTTCGACACCCTCAAACACAGTCTCTTTCCATTTGATCTTGCCCGCGCCGATCCACTCGGCGAGATCGGCGACGAATTTTGATTGCAAGTCAAAATGATCAGTGACGATGAAGCCCTCGATCCGCAAACGCTTGGCGATGATGTGCGGCAGATTGTTTGGGCCAGGCGCAGGCTCGGCGTCGTTATAGACCGAGATCATGCCGCAGACGGGGATGCGGCCTTTATTGTTCATGACATTGAGCGCCGCCGCCAGATGATCGCCGCCGACATTTTCGAAGTAAACGTCAACGCCGTCAGGCGCGGCCTCCATCAAAGCGCGAGTCAGCGCGCCGACGCCGCGATGCTGTTTGTAGTCGACCGCCGCATCGACGCCGATTTCCTTGAGGAACGCGATCTTCTCAGGCCCGCCAGCTGAGCCGACGACGCGGCAGCCTTTGATCTTGGCGATCTGACAGACAAGTGAGCCGACCGCGCCGGCAGCTGCGGACACGAAGACGGTCTCGCCCTCTTTGGGTTCGCCCAGTCGCAACAGACCGGCATAGGCCGTCAGGCCGGGCATGCCGGCGACGCCAAGAAAAGTCTGCGGCGGCAGGCCGAAGGTTTCGATCTTCTGCGCCATGACGGCTTCGGGCTTGGCCGTGTAAGCCTCGCGCCATCCCGCCATGGAGAGCACAGTGTCGCCCGGCGCAAACCCGTCCGCATTCGAAGCGACCACTTCGCCGACCGCGCCGCCGTCTAGCACCGCGCCGATCTGAAAGGGCGGCACATAGCTTTTCCGGTCGACCATGCGCCCGCGCATATAGGGGTCGACGGACATCCAACTATTGCGCACCTGGATTTCGCCGGGGCCCGGATCTGGCGCGCTTGCGTCTTCGATGGAGAAATTCGCTTTCTCTGGCACGCCGTCCGGGCGCGAAGCGAGGCGGACCTCTTTCGTCGAAATAGCTGCCATGCGTTCCTCCCTTGGCGCCGATCAATGCCGTGCGCTTGTTTTACATCGTGATGACAATTTTCCCGATAGCGCGGCGCGCGGCCAAATCCTCAAACCCGCGCTTTGCGTCGGCGAGCGGATAGCTGACATTGGCGCGCGGATTGATTTTTCCTTCATTGTAAAGACCGTAAAGCGCGGACAAATCCTCGAGATTGTCGCCCGGTGAGCGCATCGAATAAGCGCCCCAGAACACGCCGACGATCTGACAGCCTTTCAGCAAGACGAGATTGAGCGGAATTTTCGGGATGTCGCCGGCTGCAAAGCCGATGACAAGATAGCGCCCTTCCCAGCCAATGCCGCGCAAAGCCTGCTCGGCGTAATCGCCGCCGACGGGGTCGTAAATGACATCCACGCCATTGCCGCCGGTGAGCTCCTTGATGCGGGATTTGAGGTCTTCTTCCGCGTAGTTGATGATCTCGTCGGCGCCGGCTTCGCGCGCGACAGCGAGCTTCTCAGCCGTTGAGGCCGCCGCGATGACGCGCGCGCCCATCGCCTTGCCCAGCTCCACAGTCGCCAGGCCGACGCCGCCGGCCGCGCCCAGCACCAGGAGCGTTTCGCCGGGCTTGAGCTTCGCGCGCCGCGCCAGCGCGTAATAGGACGTGGCGTAGACAAGCGTGAAACCGGCCGCGGCCTCAAACGGCATATTGTCGGGAATGCGCGTCACCGTGGCGGCCTGCACAAGCGCCTTTTCTGCGACTGCGCCATTAAACCCGACAAAGGCCACCCGGTCGCCCACGTTCAAATTGTCGACGCCATCGCCGATTTCGGTGACGACGCCCGCGCCTTCCTGTCCGGGAACGAAGGGCGTTTCGGGTTTGATCTGGTAAAGTCCCTGCACGCACAACACGTCAGGAAAGTTCAGACCCGCCGCCTTCACGTCGATGACGACGTGACCCGGCGTAGCTTTCGGCTCGGGCGCGTCGGTGATCTTCAGATCCTCGATCGGGCCGAATTTTTCGCACATCAGCGCTCGCACGCGCGTCCTCCCTTTTCAATCACATGCGGCCGATGTCCGGCCTCGCCGGCTTTACGCCAATTTTCCCAGGCCGAGCGCCTCGGCCGCCTTGCCGAGAAAGTTCATCGATTGGCCGCCGCCATTCTGATAGGCCTCCTGGCCTTCCGTGGCCGTCAGTTCATCGATGCGCGCGGCAATCGCTTCAGGCGTGCGCTCAGCCTCGTCGAGATAAATGCCCTTGGTCTCATAGATCTGCGCCTGCGCGAATCCGCCCGCGCCCGCAGCCATCACCATGCGCGAGGGCGCATCTTCGCCGACAAGATAAAGCACGGCCGGCGTA
This sequence comes from Alphaproteobacteria bacterium, assembly GCA_030428405.1. Lineage (GTDB taxonomy): Bacteria > Pseudomonadota > Alphaproteobacteria > Caulobacterales > Maricaulaceae > JAUIEH01. Next base: position 1,689 of record JAUIEH010000109.1, on the reverse strand, counting down.
ACCGCTTCCGGCGTGAGCATTTTGAACGCTTCATCCGGGATAAGACCTTCGGTCATGCGCGTGCCGGCGACCGGCGACAGACAATTGACGCGGATATTGTATTTGGCGCCTTCGAGATGAAGCGTGTTCATCAAACCGACGACGGCGAGCTTCGCGGCGCCGTAATTGGCCTGACCGAAATTGCCGTAAAGTCCGGTCGAGGATGTCGTGAAGACGATGCGCCCATAATTGCGCTCGCGCATGCCTTCCCAGACCGCGTGCGTGCAAATCGCGGTGCCCATCAGATGCACGTCGACGACCTTGCGGAAGTCATCCAGCGTCATCTTGTGGAACGTCTTGTCACGGAGAATCCCGGCATTATTGACGAGAATGTCGACCGAGCCCCAGCGTCCGACGGTTTCCTCGACCATGGCGGCGACGGCTTGTTCATCCGTCACGCTGGCCGCATTGGCGACAGCTTCGCCGCCCGCAGCCTTGATCTCTTCGACCACCTGCTCAGCCGGCGCGGCTGAACCGCCGTCGCCCGACACCGCGCCGCCCAGATCATTGACGACGACCTTTGCGCCGCGCTTGGCGAGTTCGATGGCGTGACACCGCCCCAACCCGCCGCCGGCGCCCGTCACAATCGCAACGCGACCGTCATAGCGTATTTCGCTCACCCTACTTCCCTCGCTTTTCGTTCACGAACCGACCATTTGCATGGTCAGCCATTCCGCGGCCAAAGCCGGCTTCTCCACACCTTCGATCTCAATAGAAACGCCATAGCGCAGCATCCACCGGCCGTCGCCTTTGTCCACCGCCTCGGAAAGAGAAAATCGTCCGCGTATGCGCCCGCCCGCCGGGACCGGCGTCAAAAACCGCACACGCTCGAACCCGTAATTTATGCCCATCACCACGCCGTCGATCGCGATCGCGACATTGGCGGCGAGCGCGGAAAGCAGCGACAAGGTCAGAAATCCGTGTGCGATTGTTCCGCCGAACGGTGTTTCATTGCGCGCGCGCTCAGGATCGATATGGATGAACTGATGGTCCTCAGTGATGTCGGCGAAAGCGTTAATGCGTTCCTGATCGACCGTGATCCAGTCGGATACGCCGATTTCGGACCCGACCAGCCCGGGCAAATCCTGCAATGTGACGATGGGCATTATTCAGTCTCCCCACGGATTGTTTTCGTCGGCGAGCGCGATGTCCGGCTCAACGGCGTAGGCGGCGAATTCTTGCGGCATGCGCGCCGGCGCGCCCGTGGACAGGTTTGCGCACACAAAACAGGTGAAGCCACGCACGAGCGTTGCGCCGTCGGACTTGCGGACAAGCTGATAGCGCCGGTTGCTGGTCAGGCGGCCGTCATTGGAAACGATCCATGTGCCGACAAGCAATTCCTCGCCGGCGCGCGCGCTTCGCAGATACTCGATCTCGTGACGACGTACGACCATGCCGCGGTCAAGTTCGACGCAGCGCGCCTCGCTCAGGCCAAGCGCCTCGGAATGCGCCCAGGCGGCTTCTACGAGCCAGCGCAGATAGACGGCGTTATTGACGTGGCCGAAGCCGTCAATATCGCCGTGTTGCGCCGTCAGCGGATGAATGAACGGCGACGGCAAATCCCAGACGATTTCAGGCTCAGCCATCTGCGCCATCCCGGCTGCAATGCGAGCGCCGTTGAGCGGCGGCCCCCACAAGCGCCTAGCCTTC
>JAUIEH010000108.1 GCA_030428405.1 Alphaproteobacteria bacterium | reverse complement strand
CGGCCGCGCTTGTGCTCCAGGCCGCCGGTCTGGGACGCACGGAGATCGCCAACGGCGCCGGCGCGCCCGGCGCCGGCCTGTTTGCGCTGGACATGGGCGATCCCGTCCGCATCGAGCATCTCGCGCGCGAGCTGTGCCGGCTGCGCGGCCTCGTGCCCGATGTCGACATCGACATCTCCTATATCGGCCTGCGGCCGGGCGAGAAGGTCCACGAAAACCTGTTTTATCACGACGAAGTCGTGGCCCCGACGGCGATCGAGGGCGTTTGGCGCGCCGAGGCGGGCTTTGACGATCTCGCCAGTTTCAGACCCAAGCTCGACACCCTGCTCGACGCCGCCTTGCGGCGCGACCGCGATGCCCTGATGGCGGCGCTGCAGGCGCTGACGCCGGACTTCCAGCCCAATGGGCGGAGCGAAGCTGGCGATGTCGACGCCGAGATCGAGGCCGAGGCCGAAGAAGAGTCGCCGCGTGAGGACGCCCTGGCGGCCGAGTAGCCGCCAAAGGCAGGCGAAACGCCGCATCTGTCTGATTTCTGAGGACCGTTGATGTCTCGGCGCGCGCGTTTCGTGCTAACGCGCGCAGGACGTTCATCGGGAAACTCAATAGTATCATGGCGATTAGCGATCTTGCGCCGGTCCGCCGCGCGCTCATTTCCGTCTCCGATAAAACCGGCCTCATCGAGCGCGCGCAGGCGCTGGCCGCGCGCGGCGTTGAAATCATCTCGACCGGCGGCACGCATAAAGCGCTGAAAGACGCCGGCATTGATGCGCGCGACGTCTCTGAGGTGACGCAGTTTCCCGAAATGATGGACGGACGGGTCAAGACGCTGCATCCGCTGGTTCATGGCGGATTGCTGGCGCGGCGGGACATCGAGGCGCATGTCGCGGCGATGGACGCGCACGGCGTGCCTGCGATCGATCTCTTGATCGTCAATCTCTATCCGTTTGAACAAACGCTCGACGCCGGCGGCGATTACGACGCGTGTGTCGAGAATATCGACATTGGCGGGCCGGCCATGATCCGCGCGGCTTCGAAGAACCACGCTTTCGTCTCGGTCTGCGTTGACGGCGAGGATGTCGACGCCGTGCTCGCGGACATGGCCGCCAATGACGGCGCGACCACGTATAATCTGCGCAAGCGTCTGGCGGCCAAGGCCTATGCCCGCACGGCCGCTTACGACGCCGCGATCTCCGGATGGCTGTGCGAGGAAGTCGGCGAGCCGTTCGGCGCTTATGCCTCGGCCGGCGGCGGACGCATCCAGGAGCTGCGCTACGGCGAGAACCCTCATCAGGGCGCCGCCTTCTATAGCTGGGGCGCCAAGCGTCCCGGCGTGGCCACGGCCGTTCAGCTGCAGGGCAAAGAGCTCAGCTACAACAATATCAACGACACCGACGCCGCCTTCGAACTCGCCGCCGAGCTCGACCCCGATGCGCCCGCCATCGTCATCGTCAAACACGCCAATCCCTGCGGCGTCGCGATGGGCGCGGACCTGACCGAAGCGTATGGCCGCGCGCTGGCGTGTGATCCGGTCTCTGCGTTTGGCGGCATCGTCGCGGCCAACCGGCCGCTCGACGCCAAGGCCGCCGAGGAAATCGCCAAGATATTCACCGAAGTCGTCATCGCGCCCGGCGCGGACGAGGACGCGCGCGCCATCTTCGCTGCGAAGAAAAATCTCCGCCTGCTCATCACCGAGGCCATGCCCGATCCGGGCACGCCGGCCCGCACCGTGCGCTCGGTCGCCGGCGGGCTCCTGTTCCAGGACCGGGACGCGGCGCGCGTGACGCAAAGCGATCTGCGCGTCGTCACCAAACGCCAGCCGACGGAAGCCGAGCTGGCCGACATGTTGTTCGCCTGGCGCGTCGCGAAACACGTGACATCAAACGCCATCGTCTACGCCAAGGACGGCGCGACCGCGGGCATCGGCGCGGGCCAGATGAGCCGGGTCGATTCCGCACGTACGGCCGCGCGCAAAGCCGAAGACGCAGCGAACGCCGCCGGATGGATGGAGCCACGCACCAGAGGCTCAGCCTGCGCCTCGGACGCCTTCTTTCCCTTCCCTGACGGGCTGTTGCAGGCGGCCGAGGCTGGCGCGACGGCGATCATTCAGCCGGGCGGCTCGATGCGCGACCAGGAAGTCATCGACGCGGCCGATGAAGCGGGCCTCGCGATGGCGTTCACCGGCATACGGCACTTCCGCCACTAGGCCGACCGTGCGGCCGTCCCATTCCAGGTCGGCGCCCTTCCTGCATCGTTCACCAACGCAGAGCCGGCGCGTCGCGCAGACGCGGCGCCTCCTTTCAGACGCATGCCGACAAGGCTCGGCGCGCAGCTGAACGCAAACGCCATGCGGACGTGAAAGGCGCTAAACCGCGCCGCGAGCGTCTGCAGACACCGCGCGCGAGGCCTGACTTCGCGCCGGCATAGCCCGGACGCGGCGCGTCTGAATGGTGACGAAAACTTCATTTTCTCGCCAATTGTAGACGTTTGCATATTGTGTACAATGTGCACATGAACACTCAAGTCTCCCGGCGTACGACGGCTCAGCAAGTTCTTGAGCGGCTGCGCGAACATATTCTCGACGGTGATTATCCGCCCGGCGCCAAGCTTGACGAGACTTCCGTCGCGAAAGAGCTCGGCGTCAGCCGAACGCCCTTGCGCGAGGCTCTGTTCGGGCTCGAACGCGACGGGCTGCTCACGCACGAGCCGTTTCGGGGTCGAATCGTTGCGCGCAATGACGACGCCGCGGTCGCCGAGATTTTCCCCATTCTCGGCGCGCTTGAAGCGCTCGCGGTGCGTATGAGCGGCGCTTATCCGCCAGAGACGCTGAGCAAGCTCGACGACGTCAATCGACGCATCACCGAGCCCGGCGTCTCTCCCGGCCTGCGCCACGGATTCGACCAGGCCTGGCATCAGACCCTTGTGGCGGATTGCGGCAATCCGCGTCTCATCGAGCTGATCGAACGTCACCGCGCCATCGCTGCGCGCCATGACGGCGGCGAGGCGCGCGGCATGGCCGATGCGCCGGGCTCCACCGCCGATCACGCTGAAATCGTCGAAGCGCTGCGCGACCGTCGAAACGACGACGCCGCCGCTTTGCTCGAACGTCACTGGAATGACGGCGTCGCCGTCGTCGCTGAATGGCGCGCACAAGCCGCCAAACAAGAGAAGAAATCGACATGATGCGTAGCAATTTCGCGCGCGTGAGCGCCGCCCTGACCGCCGCAGCGCTCGGCGCCATGTCCGCCGCAGCAACGCCGGAGGTAATCGCGCGCGCACACGACGCCGAGGCTTTCGCCGCCTGGGCGCGCCTGCTTGAGGAAATTGAAATCGCGGAGCTGCAAGGAGAGCTCGGCGCGCGCCACCAACCGCAAGCCACGCTCATCACCAGAGCGGCGCTGGTCGATGTCCGCGCCGGTGACGCACGTCCGGAGACGGATATTCTCTTGATCAACGGCGAGATCGCCGCGATCGGGCGCGCGGGCCATCTGGCGGCGCCGGAGGATGCGCGCGTGATTGACGCCAGCGGTCTCTTCGCGATTCCCGGTCTCACCGATATGCATGTGCACGGATTGACCTCATCCGCCCAGCATCTGCTCAATGTCGCCCACGGCGTCACCATGGTGCGCGACATGGCGGGCTATCCCTGGCTTCTGCGCCAGCGCGACCAGGCCGCGGCCGGTGAGCTGTTCGCGCCGTCCATGTTCGTCACCGGCCCGATCCTGAACAGCTTTGGCATGAGCTGGTACGCCCAGGTAGTCGAAACGGAGGCTGACGCGCGCGCGGCCGTGACTGCACATGCCGAGGCCGGCTATGACGCCATCAAGGTTCATAACCGCATGCCGGACGAGGTGCTGGCCGCCGTGTTCGATGAAGCGCGCGCGCACGGTCTCGATGTGGTCGGTCATATCCCGCATGAATCAAGCGTCGCCGAGGCGGTCGCGCTCGGCTTTCGGACGGCGGAGCATTTCAAGGGCTATATCGACGATTCAACCCTGCAGCCCTCGGACGAAGACTGGCGCTCAGCCTCGCGCGGCGCCGCGATGTGGAACACGCCGACCATCTACGCCACCAACGCTCATCTCTATGGCGAAGAAGCGCAAGCCGCGCTGAACGCGCCGGAAGCCAGCCTCATCTCGCCGCTGGATCTGGCGGACTGGCGCGCCCAGGCCGAAGGCCAAGCGACGCCGATCCTGGAACTGCGCCGCGCCGCGCGCGGCCATATGGAAGATATCTTCCGCGTCCTGCACGAAGACGGAGCACCCATGCTCGCGGGCACGGATTCAGGCGGCGGCTATCCCTTCATGGTCTATGGCCGCGCCCTGATCGAGGAGATCATGACCTTCGAACGCCTCGGCATGAGCCCTGCCGAAGCGTTGCGCACAGCCACCATCGAATCGGCCGCGGCGATGCGCGCGACAGGCGACTTCGGCGAGCTGCGCCTGGGCGCGCGCGCCGACCTCGTTCTCTTGCGCGAAGACCCGCTCGCGGCGAGCCAGGCGTTGCTCAGCATCGAGACGGTCTGCCTGCGCGGCGCCTGCCTGGACCGCACTGCGATCGACGAGATGATCTCGGATTTGCAGGCGATTTACGCGCACACCGCCGCCCGCCTCGACGCCGACGAGATCGCCGGCGCGGATGTTGCGACCGGGCTCGAACATGCGCGCGCGCTCATCGCGGCCGGCTATGTCTTTCGCGACCATCAGCTATTGTCGGCGGCAGACGCGCTGGAGCGGCTGGAGATGGAGAGCGAGGCCGACGAGCTGCGCGGCTGGATGACCAATCCGGACTTCGCTTTCGGTCCCATTCACTAAATTACTTTGTGCAGCGACAAAAAAGCGGGGCGCGTCGCATGACGCGCCCCGCTGGTCTTTGGTGATGCGCGCAAGCTCAGTTGAGCTGCGCCCCGCTGGGCGCGCGCATGCTGGCGGCGATCCCGTTCAGCGTGATTTCCGCATCCGCGCCCTCGCCCACGGCTGAGACCTTCACAGTTTCGCCGTCCTCGATCTTGCCTTCGAGGATCAACCGCGCGAGCGGGTCCTGTAGCTGTTTTTGAATGGCGCGCTTGAGCGGGCGCGCGCCATAAGCCGGGTCGTAGCCTTTGGCGGCCAATGCTGCGCGCGCCTTGCCGTCGAGTTCCAGCGTCATGCGGCGTTCACTGAGCAACTCGGCCAGACGCGCGACCTGGAGATCAACGATCGCGGCCATGTGTTCGGGCTGGAGCCTGCGGAACAGGATGACCTCGTCGACCCGATTGAGAAATTCGGGCCGGAAATGCGCCTGCATCGCGTCCATGACCGGCCCGCGCGCGCTTTCCACATCCGAGCCCGACATCGCCACCAAATGCTCGGCGCCGATATTGGACGTCATGATGATCAGCGTGTTGCGGAAGTCGACCGTGCGGCCTTGCCCGTCCGTCAGGCGGCCATCGTCGAGCACTTGCAGCAAGACGTTGAAAACGTCCGGATGCGCCTTTTCGACTTCGTCCAGCAGGATGACCTGATAAGGCCGTCGGCGGACGGTTTCGGTGAGCGCGCCGCCCTCCTCATAGCCGACATAGCCTGGCGGCGCGCCGATCATGCGGGCGACGGAGTGCTTCTCCATATATTCCGACATGTCGATGCGCGTCATCGCTGTCTCGTCATCGAACAAGAACGCAGCCAGCGCTTTGGTCAGCTCGGTCTTGCCGACGCCGGTCGGACCCAAAAACATGAACGAGCCGATCGGGCGATTGGGGTCTTTCAGACCAGCGCGCGCGCGTCTGACGGCGTCGGCGACGGCGGCGACGGCTTCGGCCTGTCCGACCACGCGGCCCGACAAAGCGTCTTCCATCGATAAGAGTTTTTCGCGCTCGCCTTCCATCATCCGGTCGACCGGCACGCCGGTCCAGCGCGAGACGACGGCCGCGATCTGCGCGGCGTCGACGACTTCCTGCACCACCGCGCCCGATTCAGCGGCGTCTTCAGCCGTTGAGATCTGGCGCTCAAGCTCGGGGATGCGGCCGTAGCGCAGCTTGGACGCGCCTTCGTAATCGCCGGAACGCGTCAGGCGCTCGACTTCGAAATTGAGCTGTTCGAGTTCCTGCTTGAGCTGGGTGGCGGAGGCGAGCTTGTCCTTTTCCGACGCCCAGGCGGCGGTCAACGACTGAGAGCGCTCCTCCAGCTCCGCGACTTCGCCTTCGAGTTTCTCCAGGCGATGTTTCGAGGCCTCGTCGGACTCTTTCTTCAACGCCTCGCGCTCGATCTTGAGCTGAGTCAGCCGGCGATCGACCTCGTCGAGTTCTTCAGGCTTGGAGTCGACGGCCATGCGCACGCGGCTCGCAGCCTCGTCCATCAGGTCGATGGCTTTGTCTGGCAGGAAACGGTCAGTGATGTAGCGGTTCGACAAGGTCGCCGCCGCCACGATGGCCGCGTCTGAAATCCGCACGCCGTGATGAACTTCGTATTTTTCCTTCAGCCCACGCAGTATCGAGACAGTGTCCTCGACCGTCGGCTCTTCGACGAAGACGGGCTGGAAGCGACGGGCGAGCGCTGCGTCCTTTTCGACATGCTTGCGGTATTCATCGAGCGTCGTTGCGCCGACACAGCGCAAATCACCGCGCGCGAGCGCCGGCTTGAGCAGGTTGGACGCATCCATGGCGCCTTCGGTTTTGCCGGCGCCGACAATGGTGTGCATCTCGTCGATGAACAGGATGACCTGGCCGGCCGCCTGCTCGACCTCGTGCAGGACGGATTTGAGGCGCTCCTCAAACTCGCCGCGAAATTTCGCGCCGGCGATCAGCGCGCCCATGTCGAGGGCGAGCAGCCGCTTTGACTTGAGGCTTTCCGGCACGTCGCCTGAAATGATGCGCAGGGCCAGACCTTCGGCGATGGCGGTCTTGCCGACGCCAGGCTCGCCGATCAGTACGGGATTATTCTTGGTGCGGCGCGACAGGACCTGAATCGTGCGCCGGATTTCCTCTTCGCGGCCGATGACCGGGTCGAGCTTGCCGTTGCGGGCGGCTTCGGTCAGATCGCGCGCATATTTCTTGAGCGCCTCATAACCTTCCTCGGCCGTCGCCGTATCTGCCGTGCGGCCGTCGCGCAATTCGTCCACCGCCGTTTCGAGCGCGCGCGCATCCACGCCGCCGGCTTTGAAGGCTTTGTCCGTAGGCGCTGTCGAGGCGAGCGCCAGCAAGAGGCGTTCAGCCGTGACGAAGCTGTCGCCGGCCTTTTGCGCCATGGTCTGGGCTTTGGTGAGCGCGTCCTGCGCCGCCGAACTGGCGAATAGCCGTCCGTCAGCGCCGGGGCCTTGCACCTGCGGCGTCGCGCCGAGCGCTGCGTCCACGGCCTGGGAGATCAAGCCGGGATTGCCGCCTGCGCGCGATATCAGCGCCGCGGCGAAACCGTCGGGCGCATCAAGCATCGCCTTGAGCAGATGCTCAGGCAGAAATTGTTGGTGGCGGGCGGTGACCGCCAAGTTTTGCGCGCTTTGCACCAGAGTGCGCGCGCGTTCGGTGAATCTTTCGAAATCCATGCCGGTCCCCTTCAACTGAAGCGAGACCGGAACGCCGCACGGACGCCCAGGAGCGGCGCATCCGCCGCGTTCCGGATGACGTAGATTTGGGAATTGAAACGGCGGTCACAAGCCCTGCGCGGCAAGGTCGCAGCGCGCGAGGCGCAATCGCTCAGCGGCTTGTTAGGCGCTGGCGGCCGGATCGAGCTTGGCGTCGTCGCCATCGCTTGCGCTGGCGCGTGAACGACGCGTGCGGCGCTGACGGCGCGGCGGCGCTTCTTCCTCGCGCGCATTGTCGTCGCTGGCCGCGATGTCGCTCGCTTCGGGATTGACGACTTCCAGCGGTCCGCTGCTGG
>JAUIEH010000609.1 GCA_030428405.1 Alphaproteobacteria bacterium | reverse complement strand
GTGCGCCGGTCGGCGATAAAGAGATATCCGTCCGCATCCAGACGCCCCATGTCGCCGAAGGACGCCCAGTCGTCGCGCAGCCGCGCCTCGCTGCCGAAATAGCGAAAGGTCGATGACGGCCCTTCCGCGCGCCGAAAGTAGATTTCACCGACATCGCCCAGCGCGGCCTCCGCGCCGTCCTCATCGAAAATCTTGATCTCGATGCCGGGGCGCGCCTTGCCGACGGAGCCCGGTTTTTCCAGCCATTCGCGTCCGTTGATGACGGTCGAGCCCAGCCGCTCCGTGCCGCCATAAATCTCCCAGATCGCGTCAGGTCCGAGAAGTTCGATCCAGAAGCGTTTGACGTCGACCGGACACGGCGCCGCCATGTGGATCAGCGTCTCGATCGTCGAGACGTCATAGCGCGCGATCGTCTCGGCGGGCAGTCGGGCGATGCGCGACATCATGGTCGGCACAAGGAAGGCCCAGCTTGCGCGGTGATGGGCGACCAGCTCCAGATAGCGCTCGGCGTCGAACCGGCCCATCTCGACGACATGGGCGCCTTCACACAGCGAGGGGATCATCAAAGCGAAGGGCGCGCTGTGAAACATCGGGCCCGGATTGATGATGGTTGCGCCGGGCTTGCGGGCGAGGCCGAACTTGCCCTCGCCCCATACGGCCGGATTGGGATCGAGGATCAGCTTGGGGCGTCCGGTGCTGCCGCCGCTCGACGACAATTTCCACGCGCGCGCTGCGGCGGGCGGCAGAGCGGCGTCGCTGAGCGCTGCGTCGGGCGTCCAATCCGCAGGCAGAGCTTCAGCGTTCGCGGTCCAGTCGGCCGGCCCGCCAATGACCAGCCGCGGGCGGCCGAGTTCGACGATTTCGGAGAACTCGCGCGCGCTGAGCTTGTGAGAGACATGCGCCGGCGTTGCGCCGATTTTCCAGATCGCGAAGGCGTCGGCGTAATAGGCTGGTCCATTCGGCTCGGCGATGAAAACGATGTCGTCGGCGCGAACGCCAAGCTCTTGGAGGTGACGCCCGCGCCGATTGGCGTCGGTCTCGATCTCAGCGCGGGTGATGATGCGTCCATCCGCTGCGGTCACGGCGGGCGCGTCGGGCGCGCGCAGCGCCTGCGCGCTCAGTGCGGCGCCCAAAGGCGCGCCGAGCTTCGGCGCGCCTGATTCCTCAATCAAAACCTTGAACTCGTCCATTGCATCCGCGCCGACCGATATTTCTTTTTCGGCGTCAAGTTCATGCGCCCCAATCGGCTTTGTCCAGCCGAACCCCGAGCGTTCGCCATCGCTGTCGCGATTTAGATGCTTGCAGCTGAATTGATATTTTGTAGCGCCGCCATGCTCATCTAGTTTGGAAAATGCCTGTTTGTGTATGCCGAGGTATCGCGTGCTTTTAGATAACAAGTCCGCCCGTCTCGAAGCCGGCCCGCTGCCGCTTTATCTGCAGCTTGAACGGCAATTGCGGGCGCGGGTTCTGAACGGCGAATTTTCACCCGGCGACGCGCTGCCGACGGAAGAACGCATTTGCTC
>JAUIEH010000608.1 GCA_030428405.1 Alphaproteobacteria bacterium | reverse complement strand
CGCACGAGATATTGGCCCGTATCCGGATCAGGCCCGGTCTCAAGGCCAGCATCTTCCTCCGCCAGCTTGGCGAGCGCGGTCGTCAGCTTCACCTCGTCCTTGCGGTCATCGACCGAAACCGCGCGCGCAAATATCGGCGGCGGCAGATTGGGCTTCACGATCGCACGCACGCCGGGACCATCCAGGGTCAGGGCCTCACCGGTCGCCGTTTCACCGAGCCGGCCCAGCGCCACGACCTCGCCGGTCCGCGCGACATCGCGCTTTTCCAGATCCTGTCCGATCTGTGCGGACAATCCGCCGACCCGAACGCTCGAACCGTCCGTGCGCGTCAAGGTGGCGCCGTCGGGGATCTCGCCATGCAGCACGCGCGCGACCGAGACCTTGCCGGCCTGCCCGGCGCTGAACGTCTTCATGACGTAAGCCGACGCCGATGCGTCAGGCTTGTCGCCGAGCACGCGCTTCAGCGCTGCGCCATTGCGCGGGGCTTCGTGGCGCAAAGCCTTCAACAAGCGCCGCACGCCGCCTCCGGTCGCGGCCGAGCCGAGAAATACGGGCGTGATCAATCCATCACCCAGTTCTTGGGCGAGGTCGGCAAACACCGTCTGCGGATCGGGCGTTGCGTCTTCGAGCAGCGCCTCCATCAACGCATCGTCAAAATCTGCAAGTTTTTCCAGCATCTGGAAACGCGCATCCGCTTCGCGGTCGGCGAGTTCGGAAGGAATGTCGACTTGTTTAGAGGCATCGCCTGAGCGGTACACATAAGCGCGCTCCAGGGCGAGGTCGACGAAGCCTTTGACATTTTCGCCTTCCCAGATCGGGATTTGGCGCATGACCAACGGGCGCGGACTCACCTCCTGCAGTGCACTGAGCAAGTCGCGAGCACGGGTCTTGGACTCTTCGATCTTATTGACGAACACCATCGCCGGAACGCCCAGCCGGTCGAGCTCTATCAGCCAGGGCTGGATCATAAGGGCGCGCGCGGGTTCAGGATCTGCGACCACGATAGCGACATCCATCGCCGGCAGGGCGCAGGCCGCCTCGCCGATGAACTCGTTTGATCCTGGCAGGTCGATGATGGCGTAGCGGTCGCCGAGATAGTCGAAATTGGCGACGTTCATTTCGGTGGAATGTCCGCGCTGGCGGGCCTCAGGAGCGCGGTCGCCGATCCGGTCGTTTGAGCCGGGCTCGGCCATTTTCTGGCGTGCGCCGGAAGCGAACATCAACGCTTCGAGCAGCGTCGTCTTGCCTGCGCCGTAAGGACCCGCCAGCGCGACCGCACAGGCGGTCGCGTTGTTTTCCCTTTCCATTGTCGTACCTCCACAAACATGGGGTGGAGGGCCGCGGGCCGGTCCGGCGGGGTTCGCACGTCTCCATCGGGCCGTCCCTGCGGCCCGGGCTTAAAAAGCGTCGCCCAGTGTGCGGCGCAACATCAAGGCGCAAGATGAGCGACGGCGCGTTTTCTCGCCGCCGCTCCCCAAGCTTGAACAATGGCTTAGGCGCTAGTGCACCAATTGGAAATTGCCAT
>JAUIEH010000107.1 GCA_030428405.1 Alphaproteobacteria bacterium | reverse complement strand
ACGGTGGAGCTCAAGTCAAATTTCTTCGCCACGGCGACCGAAGGCCGGATTGAAGGCGAGGCGGTCGCCCTGCATCTTGGCGGTTCGACGCAGGTCTGGGACTGCGAAGTGCGTCACCGCGAAACGGACAAGCGCATCGCGCTCTTCCGCTGTACACAGATGGTGTTGAAACCGAAATGACCCGGACGGGCGCGCGCCGACTCTAGTCCTCGCGCGCCTCAATCCACGCTTCCAGCTGGCGCGCGTCAGGCACGGCGATCTCGCCATAGCCGAGCCGAACAAGCCCGTCGTCCTGCAGCTTCGCCAGCGCCTTGCCGATGGAGACGCGCGACACGCCGAGCGTGAAGGCCAGATCGCTCTGCCGGCAGATGATGCGCTCGGGCGATTTGGCTGATGAGGCCATGTCGGCGATTAGCTTTGCGGCGCGCACAGGCAAGGGCAGGCTGCGTAGATCATCAAGCAGGCCGAGCGCGGCATAGAGCCTGCGCGTCAGCGAGCCGAGCATGGCGCGCGCGAGCCGTGGGTCTTCGTCGAGCACGCGCTCAAATGCGGGCTTCGGGATCTGATCGATCACCGTCTCGCCGACGGCGTAGGCGTCGTACGCTCGAGGCGCGCCGGCGAAGAGTGTGGCTTCGCCAAACCCATATCCCGGACCGACAATCGAGATCGTGAGTTCGTCGCCATCCTTGCGCGGCTTGACGAGACGCACCTCGCCTTCGCGCACCAGCGAGTAGCCGGGCTTGTCGTCGCCGCGTCCGTGAATCAGCTGGCCGTCGGCATAGCGCACGGGCCGGCCGGCGCCGCTCAGGCGTGCGAGCAGGTCAGGTTGGAGCAGGCGCGTCAGCGGCGCTTCGCGGAAGACGAGGAGGTCGGCCATCTTAAATGCCAAGTTTTTAGCATTCTTTGGCGGGCAGCCCGTGTAGGTCAAGAATCAGACGCCGAACGGCGCTTGGGGAGGTCGGGACATGAAACCGGAAATGATCGCCATCGTCGGCGTTTTTGTCGGGCTGGCCGCGCTGGAAGCGATGCGCACCGGATTTCTGCATAAGCGCGGCGCACGCCCGGGCGACGGCGTCGTCGAGATAATATCTGCGGCCTCGGTCATTCTGCTGACCCAGCCGCTGGCGATGTTTGGCGGCGGCGCGCTCGCAGCGCTGGCTGCGCCCGGCGCCGCGGGCGCCTTGGAGGGGCTGCCGATCTGGGCGGGCGTCTTGTTGTTCCTCGTCTTTGACGACATGACGCAATATTGGTGGCATCGCGCCTCGCACACCGTGCCGTGGCTCTACAAGCTGCACCGGCCGCATCATAACGCGGAGTATCTCTCCGTGCGCGTCGTATATCGCAATAATCTGTTCTACTATCTGCCGATGCCCGGTCTGTGGCTGTCGGGCGCGCTCGTCTATCTCGGGCTCGGCTGGGTCTATGCGGGCTATATCGTCATCAAGACAGCCGTAATTTACGCCGCACATAGCGATGTACGCTGGGATGCGCCGCTCTATCGGATCAAATGGCTCTCGCCGGTGATGTGGGTGGTGGAGCGGACCATCTCGACGCCGGCGACGCATTCGGCGCATCACGGCAAGCACGCCGCAGACGGCGTGACTAACTATAAAGGCAATTTCGGCAATCTCTTATTCTTCTGGGACGTCTTGTTCGGCACAGCGAAAATCACGCGCCGCGTGCCTGAAGAGTTCGGCGTCGAGAACCTGCCCGATACCTCCGTCGGCGAACAATTGCTTTGGCCGATCGTGCGCGTGCGTCCTGTCGAAAAAGCGCCTGAACGCGCGGTTGCAAGCTGACTACGAAGCGGGCGAGCGCTAGAGCCCGCCGTCAAACACGACGAGTTGCACGCCCGCCGGGTCGCGCAGATAGACATAGGTGGAGCCCCACGGGCGCGGGGTCGGCCCTTCGAACTCGATATATTCCGGCAGGCTCGCGATGAAGTCTGCGACGGCGTCGACTTTGAACTGCAGGCTCAAACCGGTGAAATCGTGCTCGGTCTGGGTGTCATAGATCTCGAGATAGGCTTCGCCCGAGCCGTCATTGAAGGCGAGGATGACGCCCTTGTCGTCGGCGTGATCCCATTCCTCCGCGACCTGCATATTGAAGATCAAACGGTAGAAATCCGCGCACTCTCGCCAGAGCGGCGTAGAGATTTTCGTCTTTAGAGAGATGAACATTGCGGGCCTCGATTGAGGAAACGCGATGAGCGCGTCCTGGCGCGGTCACGGGTCGAAATGCGGCTCCATGCCGGCCTCAGCGGCGTCCTGCAGCGTCCTGCGCAATGCGCCACGGACCTGGCGCTTCACCGCGGTGAAGGCCGGCTGGCTCGCGAGCGTTCTCGCCGTCGCGACAGCGCGGTCACGCAAATCAGTTGGCGGCGCGAGTTCATCAAAGACGCCGATCTCGTGCATCGTCCGCGCGGTCTCGTTGAGGCTTGCAAGTGCGAGCCGGCGCAGCCGGTTCGGCGGCACTTCGGCGAGAATGACGGCGGCAGGGCCACTCGGAAACGGAACACCCGCCTTGGCTTCGCCGAGACCAAACTTGGCCGATGCGTCATCGGTCGCAATACGAAAATCGGTACACAGAGCGAGAACAAGGCCGCCGCCAATGGCGTGACCGGGCAGGGCGGACACGACGGGCGCATCGATCGCAAGAAGGCTCGCTGTCATGCGCGTGATGGCGCGCGCGAAGTCGGCGGCGCCGGCCTTGTCGAGCGCGCCGATGGCGTTTACGTCGACGCCCGCCGAGAACACGTCCCCGGTCGACGTCACGACCAGCGGCTTGGTCGCGTCGTGCGAAGCAAATGCCTCTGTGAGCGCCGCAATTGCTTCCGGCGTGAACAGATGAAGGCGCGGCGCGTTCATCGTCAGCACGCGCACGCCGTCGGCTTCGATGTCCTCAAGATTCACGGCCCGGCCTCGCGGGTCATGCGTTCTGCTCGGCGTTCAAGAAATGGTCCATATATTCCTGGCGCAGCGGCTTCTTGTCGATCTTGCCCGTGGCTGTGAGCGGGATGTCATCGACCCGGATGACGGCGTCGGGCAATTGCCATTTCGCGAAATTCTCGCCGATCTTCCCGAGGATGTCGTCGGCGTTGAAACTTGCGCCGTCTTTCAGCTTGACCAGAAGCAGCGGGCGCTCCTCCCAGCGCGGATGAGAAACGCCGATGCAGGCCGCCAGCAACACGTCCGGATGGCCCATGGCTGCATTTTCTACGTCGACGGATGAAATCCACTCGCCGCCGGACTTGATGACGTCCTTGGCGCGGTCAGTGATGCGCATATAGCCGTCCGTGTCGATGGAGGCGATGTCGCCAGTGTGGAACCAGCCGTTTTCGAGCGCGGTGTCGGGCTGTTTGAAATAGCGCTCGATGACCCAGGGGCCACGCACCATCAGGCGTCCAAAGGCGACGCCGTCATGCGGCAGCGCGTTTCCGTCATCGTCTACGATTTTCATGTCGACGCCGAAGGGCGCGCGACCCGCATAACAGCGGCGGTCATATTCGGCCTGCATATCAGCGCCCGGCGCCAGATGGCGCTTGCGCCGGTTGAGCGTGCCCAGCGGCGTCATCTCGGTCATGCCCCAGGCTTGCAGCACTTCGACGTCGAAATCGCGGTCAAAGCTCTCGATCATGGAGCGAGGCACGGCCGAGCCGCCAATGACGACCTCGTTGAGCGAGGCGAGCTTGCCGCCAGTCGTCTTGAGATGGTTGAGCAGCATGGTCCAAACAGTCGGCACGGCGGCCGCCATGGTGACCTGTTCCTGCTCGATGAGGCCGTGGATCGACGCGCCGTCCATATGCGGTCCGGGCAAGACCATTTTGCCGCCGCACATCGGTACAGAGAACGCCAAGCCCCAGCTATTGGCGTGGAACATCGGCACGACCATCAAGATGTTATCTGTCGCGCCGATATTCATGACGTCTTTGGACAGACTGGCATAGGCGTGCAGCAGATTGGCGCGATGCGTATAGAGCACGCCCTTGGGGTCGCCGGTCGTGCCGGAGGTGTAGCAAAGTCCGGCCGCGGTGTTTTCGTCGACTTCGACCCAGTCAAAGGTCTCGGGCTGATCGGCGATGAGCGTTTCGTAAGCGATCCAGCGCGCATCGCCGCGCACATCATCGGGCATGTGCGCCTCGTCCGTCAGGACGATGATTTTCTCGAGCGTCGGCAGCTTGGGCAGGAGCTTGACCGCGAGCGGGACGAGATTGGCGTCGATCAGCAAGAGACGGTCTTCGGCATGATTGACGATGAACTCGATCTGCTCGGGGAAGAGGCGCGGATTCACGGTGTGCGCGATCGCGCCCTGACCCATGATGGCGTACCAGGCCTCTACATGGCGGTCGGTGTTCCAGGCCATTGTCGCCACGCGATCGCCGGTCTTGATTCCCATCGACTTGAGCGCGTTGGCGAATTTCTTGGCGCGGGTCAGGGTCTGTGCGTATGTCTGGCGCCGGATGCCGCCTTCGACGGAATTGGTGACGATCTCAGCGTCGCCATGCCAGCGGCCTGCATGCTCCAACACCGCGGCGAGATTGATCGGCTGCGTCTGCATCAAGCCCAGCATCGGCCGTATTCCTCCCAATATTTTTGCTGCCGCGATTGGACGCGCACAGTTTGTTCGCGATGATTGAACACCAATTCAGCTTGTCTATCCACGATTGCCGGTGATTGCGGCGCGGTCTAGTCGTGGAGGGGATGCGCGATGTCGCCTTCGACTGCGCGCAGAGAAAGGAAGCGTGATGGCCACCGTCCCGCAAATGGCTCGCTTCAAGGATCTGAACGTCGCCGAGCGCGCGGTTCTCGACGCCGTCGCCGCTGGTGAACCGCTCGACCTCGAAAAAGCGCCGGAGGATGCGCGACTGTTGCGCGCGGGATTTCTGCGTCGGCTCATTGGCGATGAGAATCCTGACTGGCCGTCTTTGCGCGGCGCGTTGAGGATTTGCGGCGCGGTCATTGAAGGGCCGTTGCGCGCGCCCTGGCGCAACGAACATGTGGGCGCGCCCGGTCTCGCCATCTCGTTTCAGCGCTGCACCTTCGACTCGCTCGTAGACTTCTCCGGTGCGGAATTTTTGTCCGTGCGCATCATCGAGAGCAGCCTGCCGGCATTCATCGGCGCGTCCTTATCCACGCGCGCCGACCTGGATCTGTCCGGCAGCAGCTTCGCGGGCGTGGCGGCGCACCAATCCGAATTTGTGGAGCTGGGCATTTGCTCGGTCTATCTCGCCAATGCGCGGATCGGCGGTCGGCTCGATATGAGCGCGCGCGCCGGCAAGCGCTTTTCGGCCTGCGGCGAGGTCCGTCTTGACGGCGCCAAGATTGAAGGATTGTTTGCGCTCTCCGGCGCCCGCATCGATGCGCGCGGCGACATGCCGGCGCTCAGCGCCCGCGCCGTCTCCGTCGGCGGTGATGTCGACATGACGCCGGAAGCTGGTTGGCGTTTCGAGGCTTGCGGAGAGGTTATCTTCGCAGCAAGCCGGGTCGGCGGCGACCTCAACGCCAACGCCGCCGTCATCAACAATCCGAACGGACGCTCGCTGCATTGCGAGGATCTTGTCGTCGAGTCAGTGAACCTCTCGCGCTCGGACGACTGGCCGTTCGTTTCACACGGGCGATTGAATTTTCTTTCCGCGATCGTCGGCGGCTCGTTCTTCCTCACCAATGCCCGTCTGACGCCGTGGCCGGATTATGAGGGCCAGGTCGGCAAGGGCGGACCGGTCGCCGTCAATCTGCGCCAGATCCGTGTTTCGAACGCTTTGGCGTTCTCCAATGTCGGTCGTTATGTCGAAGGCGAAGAGGGCGTCATTGAGGGCGTCAATCGCCAGCCGCTCGCATCCTGGGTTCTGCTCGCCGGCGCCAATGTCACCGTACTGATCGACAATCCGGAAACCGGTTGGCCTGAGCCCGGCTTTCTTGAGATCGAAGGCATCAGCTACACGAATGTCTTCGATATGACGCTGAGCGGCGGCGACGCCGCTCAGCGCATTGAATGGCTGCGGCGCCAGTTCCCCAACGGCGTTGCGACATGCGCGACCTTCCGCCCACAGCCTTTTGAGCAGCTCAGCAAGGTCATGCGCGACAGCGCGCGCACGCGCGAGGCTGACGAAATCGCTGTCGAGAAAATCCGGGCGCGCCTGGAGGCGAAGGTCGATCCCGGCGCTGCTCGCATCCTGCCGCGCATTTTGATGTTCGTCAGCCTGCACGGCTATTCGAGCGGCCGCGCCACCTTGTCATTCGCAAGCTTCATCGCGCTCGGCGCTGTTTTCTATGCGCTGGCTTTGTTCGTGTTCGGACAGCCATTTTTGCCGGTTGAGATCGACCCGGCGCCCACCCGCTATCTCTTGCCCTTCGGGCTGGCCGCGCGCGACGTGCAGGAGGGCTGTCCGGGATTGAATCTGTTCGTGTTTGCGCTCGATTCCGCATTGCCGGTGGTTGATCTCGGCCAAAGCTCATATTGCCGCTTTGCGCCGCAAGGGGCCGGCGCCGGCGTCTGGACCATGCTCCACGCAGCCTTTGTGCTGACTGGAGCTGCGCTCTCCGCCATCGTCATCCTGACGCTGACCGGCGTTTTGCGCAGGGATTAGGGGAACGGTCATGGCGGCCAGCAACGCAGTGGCGACGGGCGGATGTTTATGCGGCGCGGTGCGCTATGAAATCGCCGCTGAGCCGATCGTCACGCGCGTGTGCTGGTGCAGGCTGTGTCAGAAGCTCGGCGCCGGCGGGCCGACGGTCAATGTCTGCTTTCCGACCGAGACGATGACGGTGACGGGCGAGCTGGCCGATCATCAGGCGACGGCGGATAGCGGGAACGTCATGCATCGGCGGTTTTGTCCGAGCTGCGGCGTTCATCTCTTCAGCGAGGCCGAAGCGCGCCCGCATCTTGTATTCGTGCGCGCGGGCTCGCTGGACGACCCGGAAATCGCCAAGCCCGCAATGACGATCTGGACTGCGCAAGCGCCGTCCTGGGCCTGTTTCGATCCAGATTTGCCGCAGGTCGAAACCCAGCCGCCGCCGGCGGGTTAGGTGCTTTACAAAAACCGCTCCAGCGCGGGGTCGAGCATAAGGTCCGTAGGCTGAAGAGGGCGCACGAGGGAGAGGCCTTCAAGCGTGCGGCAGCGCGACATGGCGACATAGGCCTGACCCGCCGCGAATGCGCCGCGGCCGAGATCGACGCGCACTTCGTCCAGCGTCAGGCCCTGCGCCTTGTGCACCGTGATCGCCCAGGCGGGCGTCAGCGGCACTTGCTTGTAGCTGCCGACAATGCTGGTTGAGATTTTCGAACCCTCGACGTCATAGCGCACGCTTTCCCACGTCGCTTTCTCGACCAGCACAGGCTCGCGACCGCCGTCGAATATGACGCGTACGCCGTTTTCTTCAAAATCAAGCACGGTGCCGAGCGAGCCATTGACGAAGCGCATTTGCGGATCATTGCGCACCGCCATGACCCGGGCGCGGATTTTCAGCGCCAGCGTCTGAGGCGCGGGCAGGCGGTCGCGCTGAAACTTGTCGGAGAGGTCGCCTTCAATGACATTGAACTCGCCCGGCAAATTATTCAGTCCACGCTCGTTATAGGCCTCGGCCAGCCGATTGGTGGAGCACAACATGACCGGCATGGCGCCGTCGCGGTGGCGGCGCACGCAAAGCTCGTTGATCTCCTGAACGGCCTCGGCGTCGCCCGCGCGCACGCGGCCGAGCAGGCTGACGAAATATTCATCCGTCTGCCGATAAACGATTTCCATCTCGACGAATGTCGGATCGAGCTCGCGGAAGACATGCGCGTCGAAAGCGTACGGGCTGCGATAATCAAGTTCGTGCAGGACATGGCCGTCCTGGCCGGTCACCACGGGCGGGAGCTGCAGGAAATCG
>JAUIEH010000106.1 GCA_030428405.1 Alphaproteobacteria bacterium | reverse complement strand
AGTCCGCCCGTCTCGAAGCCGGCCCGCTGCCGCTTTATCTGCAGCTTGAACGGCAATTGCGGGCGCGGGTTCTGAACGGCGAATTTTCACCCGGCGACGCGCTGCCGACGGAAGAACGCATTTGCTCGGAATATGGCGTCAGCAGAATCACGGTCCGGCGCGCGCTCGACGCCCTCATCGCACAAGGCTTGATCGTCAAGCGCCGCGGCGTCGGCTCCTTCGTGACCGAGCAGAAAAAGGGCGTGCGCTCGATCCGCTTGAGCGGGTCGCTGGATGAGTTCCTCGCCACCGCGGGCGATCTGCGCAACGAATTCGTGTCCTGCGAGGACGTCGTGCCGCCGGCCGAAATTAGCGAGGTGCTGGCGCTGCAAAGCGGTGAGCGCGCCACGCGCATGGAAGTCACGAGCTTTCTAGACCAGGAGCCGGTCGCCTTCGTGCAGGTCTATTTCCCGCTGGCTGTCGGCCATTTGCTGGATATTGAAGACGTCACCAACGGCTTGCCGATCATTCGCGTTGTCGAGCGCAAGATGAACACGCGGGTCGCCCGCGCCGAGCAGCAGATCGAAGCCGACACCGCCGGCGACGCCGCCGCCGAACATCTCGGATTAGCCCCGACGACGCCGGTCTTGCGGGTCAAGCGTGTTTATTACTCAGCATTTGAGCAGCCGATCGAAGCCGCCGTGCTGCGCTATCATCCCGAGCGCTATAAATACGCGATCGACTACCGTTCCAGCACATAGCTGCTTTAAAAACGCCCGCCATCTCGCAAGTGCGAATACCTTTCGCAACTGCAAAAACGCACTGAAAGCTGCGTTTTTGTCACGATACGTCTTGTGCGCTCCCCAGTTGTTATGACAACATGACGTCATAAGAGCGATATTCGTATCTGGGAGGGACGTAATGGGCCGGGCGCTCGATCCGAAGAAAATCAAATCCGCACAACGCGCATTGGAGGTTTTGGAGTATTTCAACTCCGAGCGCGGCGAAGCCACGGTGATGGATATCGCCAGAGCGATGGGCTATCCGCAGTCCAGCACGTCTGAGCTTCTGAGCTGCCTCGTCTCGCTCGGCTATCTCCACCGCGACCGCTATGAGCGCAAATACCGCCCGGCGGCGCGCGTCGCGCTTCTCGGCGCCTGGGTGCAGCCCAAGCTGTTCCGCGAAGGCTCGGTCCTTCCCATGATGGATCAGCTCGCCGAATCAACCGGCCTCACCGTCACCCTCGCCACCCGCGTCGAATTGCAGGTTCAGTTCGTCCACGAGGTGCGCGGCAAGATTTCTCCCAACCATCGCAGCTTCGACCACAAAGAGACGCTTCTCCTGCACTCCGCTGCCGGCAAGGCGCTCATGTCGAAGCTCGACCGCGAACTCGTCAAAAAATACGTGCACCGGCTCAACGCCGAATCCGATCCCGAGATGCGCGTGCCCTATCAGGAGCTGTCGGACGATCTCGACAAAGTGCGTGAAGACGGCTTCGCCCTGGGCGTCGACGATGACGGCGGCGCCATGATCGCGATGCTTATTCCGCAGGCCGATGATTTCGAGCAGCTCGCCATCGGCATCTGGGGCCCGGCTCAGCTTCTGTCGAAAGACACCGCGCTCTATGTCGAACAGGTTCGCGCCGCCATCACACGCAATCTCGAGCCGCAGATTCTCGATGCGCCGACCGCCATGAACGAAAACGAAGAGCGCATGCGTCCAGCCATGTAGGCGTTGCGTTTCTCCCAAACTAAAGCGCGCGCAGTCTCCTGCGCGCGCTTTTTTTTTCGTCCGTTTGCGCCGGTTCTAGAGCGCAGCGTCCGTACCGAGCACGGCGACCGCCTGGCTGGACAAGACCCCGCCATTGCCATGCGCCAGCGCGAGCGTCGCGCCGTCGACCTGACGCGCGCCCGCCTCGCCGCGCAATTGGCGCACCGCCTCGACCAGAGTGAACAACCCATACATGCCAGGATGGACACAGGAGAGCCCGCCGCCATTGGTGTTGACCGGCAAACGCCCGCCGGGCGCGATGGCGCCGTCCTCGACAAAGCGCGCGCCCTCGCCCTTGGGACAAAAACCCAGATCCTCCAGCATCAGGATCGTGTTGATGGTGAAGGCGTCATAGAGCTCGACCACATCGATGTCGGACGGTCCGACCTTGGCGGCCTGATAAGCGCGCGCGGCCGCATCCGCCGCGGCGGTGCGGGTCAGATCGGGCATGCAGGCGATGTCGCGATGGGTGGTCGCGCCCGCAGCGCCGAGCACATAAACGGGCTTTGCCGCCAGATCGCGCGCGCGATCTGCGCGCGTCATGACGATGGCCGCGGCGCCGTCCGTGACCAGACAGCAATCCAGCTTGCCGAGCGGGTCGCTGATCATGCGCGCCTCGACCACCTCCTCGATGGTCAGATCATCACGCTTGACGGCTTCGGGATTGAGCTGGGCCCATTTGCGCGCGGCCACCGCAACTTCGGCGAGGTGACGCTTGGTGGCTCCGTATTCATGCATGTAGCGCTGCGCGGCGAGCGCATAGGACGAGACCGGATTGAGCGGCTTGTAAGGCGCTTCATAAGCGTTTGGCCCGGAGGTCGAAATCAGCTTGCCGGTCGCGGTCGACTGGTTTGATCCGTAAGCGATCAGCGCAGCGTCGATGACGCCAGCGTCGAGCGCGAGCGCGGCCATTTCGACATAAAGCTCGAACGCCGAACCGCCCGTGCGATTGTTCTCGGTGATCTTCGGATGAATGCCGAGATATTGCGCAAAGCTCAGCCCCGACATCGTGTCCGTCGGATGACAGACGAACAGCCCGTCAATATCAGAAGCGGCGAGCCCCGCCTCCGCCAGCGCGCGCGAGGCTGCAATGGCGGCGAGATCGGCGGATTCAAAGCCCGGCGCTTTGCCGATGCCGTGCGTCGCCGCGCCGATGATCGCGGTCGCTCCGCGTGGAAAACCGCTCACGCCGCGCCTCCGGCGGGATCGAACACGACATAAGCGCGCTCGTCTTCAACGATGATGCGCGCGCGCACTTGCATGCCGATCTGAACGTCTTCTGCGGCAACACTTTCTACCCGGCTCATCATGCGCGGCCCCTCTTCGAGATCGATCAGCGCGACATTGTAGCTGGGCTCGGGCGGGCGCTTGCGCACGACAGTCGTGGAATAGACCGTGCCGCGCCCGCTCGCTTCGACCCATTCCAGATCATCCGCGCCCGTGCCCGGCTCGATCGCGCGCGGGTAAAACACATAGCGCCCGCTCGCGCGTCCGCGCTGAATCATGAATCGGCCGGATTTCAGATGCGCCTGAAACGCGGCGTCAGGACCTGTCTCGCTCATCGTGCAGCCCTAATTGCCTACGAACTGGGCTTTGCGCTTTTCCTTGAACGAGGTCGTGCCTTCCTTGAAGTCTTCCGTCTGCGTCATAAGCGGCTGGATATTGGCTTCGAAGTCGAGCGCCTGGTCGTAATTCTGGCCGGGGGCTGCGTCGAACTGGCGCTTGGCCATGGCGATGGCGAGCGTCGGGGCGGCGGCGAAGGACTGCGCCAGCTCCATGGCTTTGGCCATGACTTCCTCGCCCGGAAGAACGTGCAGCGCCAGGCCCAGCTCGCCGGCTTCCTCGCCGCTGACGAAACGACCCGAATACATGATTTCCTTGGCGCGCTGGATGCCGACATAGCGCGTCAGCAGGAAGGCCGAACCGCCGTCCGGCGCAAGCCCGATATGACGGAAGGCGAACTGAAAGCGCGCGTCCTTGGCCGCGACCACCATGTCGCAGGCGAGCGCGAGCGCCCAGGACATGCCGATGCAGACGCCCTGCACGGCGGCGATGACCGGCTTTTGCACGCCCGCCACGCCGCGCGCCATGCGGTGAAGATGGCGCATGCGATAAAGCGAGCCGCGCACGCCGCCGCCGCCCATTTCGCCGACATCGGCGCCCGCGCTGAAATCCGAACCTGCGCCGGTGAGAATGATGGCGCGCACGTCGTCATCGTCCTGAGCCTCGAGAAAGGCGTTTTCGATTTCGGTGCGCATCGCCAGCGTGATGGCGTTTTTGCGCTCGGGGCGATTAATCGTGACGATCGCCACGCCGCCGTCCCTGCTTGTCTCAACGCTCATCCAGCGCCTCCTCGTCTTGCTCGCGACGGTTTCGACCTTCGCATCATTCCGCATAACATCGCTTGATCGCATGGCGGGAACCAGCAGCGCCGCGCGCCGGCCCATATCGCGGCTGCGATAGGGCCGCGATGTCTTGCACTGCCGGGTTGCCGGGGCTCTAAGCGCGCGCGATGTCGGAAGCGATGCAAACGTTCAATCTCCGATCGTTCGAGCCTCCCGAAGGCGTCGCCGCGCTGCGCAAGGACGTGCGCGCCTTCATCGCGCAAGAGGCTGCGCGTGCGGATGCATCCACGCGGGTGAATTCCTGGGCGGTGGCCGACGCTGCGTTTTCGCGCGCGCTCGGCAAGGCCGGCTTTATCGGCATGACCTGGCCCAAGAAATATGGCGGCCATGAGCGCCATCCGCTCGAGCGTTACGTCGTGCTCGAAGAGCTATTGGCCGCGGGCGCGCCTGTGGGCATGCACTGGATCGCCGATCGCCAGAGCGGGCCGTTGCTGTTGCGCTATGGCGAGGAAGAGCAGCGCCAGCGCTTCTTGCCGCAGATCGCCAAAGGCGAGCTTTATGTCTGTATCGGCATGAGCGAGCCCGGCGCAGGCTCCGACCTCGCCGCCGTGCGCACAAAGGGCGTACGGACGAATGAGGGCTGGCGCATTTCCGGCCAGAAAATCTGGACCACGAATGCGCATAACTCTCACCTGATGATCGCGCTGGTGCGCACCGAGGAAGGCTCGGAGCGCAACGCCGGCCTGACCCAGTTCCTGATCGATCTGAGTTCGCCCGGCATTGATGTGCGTCCGATCATCGACCTCACCGGCGGTCATGATTTCAATGAAGTGTTTCTCGACGACGTGCTCGTGCCCGACGATATGCGCGTGGGCGAAGAAGGCGCCGGCTGGAAACAGGTGACGGCGGAGCTTTCGCTCGAACGTTCGGGCCCGGAGCGCTATCTCTCCAGCTTCGGCCTGTTCGTCGAGCTGGTGCGCGCGGCTGGTCCTGACCCGGACGATTCGCTCGCTGCACTGATCGGGCGATTGTCGGCCGAGATCTGGGCGCTGCGGCAGATGTCGATGTCAACCGCCGCCAAGCTGGCCGACGGCGACGATCCGGCGCTGGAAGCCGCCATCGTCAAGGACCTCGGCAACAGTTTCGAACAAGAAGCGCCGCGCCTTGTCCAGGCCATGACCGAAGCAGGCGACGATCTCCTCGCCGACAGTGATTTGGCGCGCATGCTCGCCATATTGCTGCAGGTCTCGCCGTCCTTTTCGCTGCGCGGCGGCACGCGCGAGATATTGCGCGGGATCATTGCGCGGGGGCTCGGACTGCGATGAGCGAGAGCGACGCCATTCTGCTCGAGACCGCCGGGCGCCTGTTCAACGATGCGCGCGCGGCCGAGACCTTCGAGACCGCCTGGGGCGAAATAGACGCCGCCGGCTTCGCCAGCCTGCTCGTGCCGGAGGAGGCCGACGGCTTTGGCGGCTCATGGCGCGATGCGTTTTCCGTTTTCCGCCTCGCCGGATATGCACGCGCGCCGGTTCCCATCGGCGAAACCATTCTGGCGGCGCGCCTCAGCCATGACGCAGGCTTTGATGCGGTCGCGGGCGCGTGCAGTCTCGCCGCGTGCGCTGAGGGCCGCATCGAAAACGGCTGCTTCACGGGCGTTTTTTCGGCGGTCCCGTGGGGACGCAACGCCGGCTTCGTGCTGGCGGCGCTCGACGACCAGCTCATCCGCCTCAACGCCGGCGCCGCCGCCGTCAACGAAAACCAATCACTCGCCGGCGAGCCGCGCGACGGGCTCGCCTTCGAAGGCGCGCCGGTCGAAACCGCGCGGCTCAACGGTGCTGACGTCTTTGGCCTCGCCGCGCTGCTGCGCACCGCGCAAATCGCCGGCGCCATGGATGCAGCGCTCGCCATGTCGATCGACTATGTCAATGAGCGCAAGCAATTCGGCCGCCCGATTTCGAAATTCCAGGCCATCCAGCAAAGCCTCGCTCAGTTTGCGGAGGAAGCCGCCGCGGTGAACTGTGCGGGCGATGCAGCCTTTGCAGCGCTTGCGCGCGGCGAGGCCAGCTTCGAGACCGCCGCCGCCAAGCTGCGCGCGAACATGGCGGCCGGCGTCGGCGCGGCAATCGCGCATCAGGCGCACGGCGCCATCGGTTTCACGCAGGAACACGAACTTCATCATTACACGACGCGGCTGACCGCCTGGCGCTCCGAATTCGGCAATGACCGTTATTGGGCGCGCCGCCTCGGCCGCAGCGTCGCCAAAGACGGCGCCGATGCGTTCTGGCCCGGTCTGACCCGTCGCTCTGATGCAGCCTGAGGAAGTCTGATGTCCGAAGCCGTCATCGTCTCCACCGCGCGCACGCCCATCGGCAAGGCGTTCAAGGGCGCGCTCAACGACACCCATGGCGCGCAGATGGGCGCCCATGTCATCGCGGCCGCACTTGAACGCGCCGGCCTCGAAGGCGGAGAAGTCGAGGACGTGATGCTGGGCTGCGCCACACCCGAGGGCGCCACGGGCAATAATATCGCGCGCCAGTCCGCGCTCGGCGCAGGACTGCCCGCCAGCGTCCCCGGCATGACGCTGGACCGGAAATGCTCCTCGGGCCTGCAGACCATCGCGCTCGCCGCCCAGCGCATCCTCGCGGGCGAGCAAGGCGTCTATGTCGCCGGCGGGCTTGAGTCGGTCTCGCTGACGCAGCCGAGCATGAACATGACCCGCCGGCTCGACGCCTTCATCGAGGCGCGCAAGCCGGAGCTCTACTGGTCCATGATCGCCACCGCCGACAATGTCGCGCGCAAATACGGCGTCTCGCGTGAGGCGCAGGACGAATATGCGCTGGCGAGCCAAGAGCGCACGGCGGCCGGGCAGGAGGCAGGCCGGTTCGACGCCGAGATCGTACCGATCGACTGTGTGAAGAAGATCGTCGAACGCGACGGAACGGTGAGCGGCGAAGAAGCGCTTACGCTGACCAAGGACGAAGGCAATCGTCCGGGAACGACGCTGGAGGGGCTCTCCAGTCTCAAGCCCGTGCAGGGCGAAGGTAATTTCATCACGGCCGGCAACGCCAGCCAGTTGTCCGACGGCGCAAGCGTTTGCGTCGTCATGGACGCAAAGGACGCCGAGCGGCGGGGGCTTAAGCCGCTCGGCGCCTTTCGCGGCTTCGCCGTAGCCGGCTGCGAGCCGGATGAGATGGGGATCGGACCGGTCTTCGCGGTCCCCAAATTGCTTGAGCGTCACGGCCTCAGCGTCGACGACATCGATCTTTGGGAGCTCAACGAAGCATTCGCGAGCCAGGTCGTTTATTGTCGCGACAAGCTTGGCCTGCCGCAGGAGCGTTTGAATGTCGACGGCGGGGCCATCGCGATCGGCCATCCTTACGGGATGAGCGGATCACGCCTGACCGGCCATGCGCTGATCGAAGGCGCCCGGCGCGGCGCCAAGCGCGCGGTCGTGACCATGTGCATTGGCGGCGGCATGGGCGCCGCCGCCTTGTTTGAGATCTATGGAGCCGCCTCGTGACTGACCGCTACGCCGCCTTCGACCGGCTCCTGATCGACCGCCCGGCCGAGCACGTCCTGCGACTGACGATCAATGCGCCGGAAAAAATGAACGCGCTGGACGGCAAGGGCCATCACCAGCTTGAAACCATCTGGGCGGCGATCGACGACGATCCCGACATCCGCGTCTCCATCGTGACCGGCGCGGGCCGCGCCTTTTGCGCGGGCGGCGACATGCAATCGATGCCGGTCGGCGTCAAAGCCGATCCCAATCAGGTGTTTGCGAAGAGCTTTCGCG
>JAUIEH010000607.1 GCA_030428405.1 Alphaproteobacteria bacterium | reverse complement strand
GCTTCTGGGCCGGCTATGGCGGCTATACGAGTGAAGGCGTAGAGGCGCCGGACCGCGTGCGCGTGGCCGCTTCCGACGACGCTCCGCAGGTCGGCGACACCGCCGTCGTTTCGATCCTGCCGCCTTATGCCGGGGTCGCGGAAATCGTGCTCGCCAATGAGAGCGTGATTGAAAGCCGCTCCATTGACGTGCCCGAAGAAGGCGCACAGGTCGAGTTCGAAGTCACCGAGGATTGGGGCCCTGGCGCTTATGTCATGGTTTCGGTCTTCACCCCGCGCGATCCGGTCTCGCGTCCACGGCCCCGCCGTGCGGTCGGGGTTGCGCATATCGGCGTCGACATGGCGCCGCGCACGATCGAACTCAGCATGGATGCGCCTGAGCTGGCGCGTCCGCGCGGTCCGTTGACGGTCAATATCGAAGCGACCGAAGGCGTCGCCGGCGCCGGCGCGTTCGTGACGCTGGCGGCCGTGGATGAAGGCATTCTTCAGCTCACGCGCTTTCAGTCGCCTGACCCGACCGAATGGTTTTACGGCCGCCGCCGGCTGGCGGTGGAGCTGCGCGACGATTACGGACGTTTGCTCGATCCCAATCAGGGCGCAGCCGCGCCTGTGCGTTCGGGCGGCGACCAGATCGGCGGCGCAGGCCTTACCGTGGTGCCGACGCGCACCGTGGCCCTGTTCTCCGGCCCGATCGCGTTCGACGCCTCAGGACATGCTGAAGTCACGCTCGACATTCCCGACTTCAACGGCGAATTGCGCCTGATGGCGGTCGCTTGGTCGCAGGATGCGCTCGGCGCGGCGTCGCAACCGATGACGGTGCGCGATGAGGTGCCGGCCGAGTTGATCATGCCGCGATTCATGGCGCCGGGAGATGAGAGCCGCCTGACCGCCACGCTCGACAATGTCGAGGGCGAGGCCGGGACCTATGAGGCCGAAATCTCGGCAGGAGACGCGATCGCCATCGCTGGCGGCGACACGGTGTCCTTCGATCTGGACGCAGGCGAGCGCGAAGACCGCCTTGTCACAATCGCTGCGGGCGAGGAAGCCATATCCGAGGTCGGACTGTCCGTCACCGGACCGGGCGGCTATGCGGTGTCGCGCTCTTATCCGATCCAGATCCGGTCGCCCTATTTGCCGGTCACGCGTGTCGACCGGTCGCCGGTCTCGCCGGGCGAGAGTTATTCCCCGCCGGGCGATGCATTCGCATCCTTCGCGCCGGGCTCCGGTGAGATGACGGTGAGCTTCTCGGCCATTCCGATGGATGCGGCCGCGCTTTATCAGGCGCTGGACCGCTATCCTTATGGCTGCTCGGAGCAGATTACGAGCCGGGCCATGCCGCTTCTCTACGCCGACCAGATCGCCTCGCTGGCGGGACTGGAGCGTTCGGGCGATGCAGACCGGCGCATCCTGGATTCGATTGAATCACTGCTCAGCCGTCAGGCTGCGGACGGCGCCATCGGCTTGTGGCGCGTCGGCGATCGCGGCTCCTCGCCCTGGCTTGGCGCCTATATCGTCGACTTCCTGGCGCGCGCGCAG
>JAUIEH010000606.1 GCA_030428405.1 Alphaproteobacteria bacterium | reverse complement strand
GGCAAGTTCGCTCTGGAATGCTTCGACCTCGGCGCGGAGCGCGTCGAGAGAGCGCGCATCGCTCTCAGCCTCAGCAGCCCATTGCTCGGGACCGTAATAGGCGTCGACATAGCCGTCTTCATGCTGACCGACAGCCAGCGTCAGGCGCACGAAGCGTTCGCCCGCCGTCTCCATATAAGCGCGCGCTTCCGCGCCCTCATGCGCACTCTGCACGCCGGCGCACGCACATAGCGCCAGGAGCGCCGTCCCCGCGCTGATCGCCTTGATCGCCTTGAACACGCAGCACCTCCCCAGCTTCTTGTTCTCGAAGCTCCGGCATAGCCGCCGGGACGCGCGCGCACAATCGCGCGGCAAGCTCTGTGGCGCGATTGCGTCCGACAGCGCCGCAATATGAGCCCGATCGCGCCTCGCTCCCGGCGCCGAGCGCGTATTTTCTGGCAAGCGGGGTTGGACTGCGGGGTCCAACAGAGGGACGCAACAGTGATGCATGTGTTGAAAAACGCCGCCGCCGCGGGACTGATCGTCCTCGCGGCTATTGTTTTGAGCGCGCCATCCTTCGCCGATACGCCGCCGCCCACGCCGCAAGGCGATAGCGGCCTCGTGCAGATGAGCGATGTCGGGACGGGCTCGCTCCTCCTTGAGTCATTGCAGGACGGCTATTTCGTCGAAGCGCCGATGGTCGCGACCGATGTCCAGATCGACGTCGCCGGACCGGTCGTGCGCGCACGCATCACCCAGCGCTTTGAAAACCCCTCTGATCAATGGGTCGAAGGCGTCTATGTCTTTCCGCTGCCTGACGACGCCGGCGTCGACAGGCTGCGCATGCTGATCGGCGACCGCTTCATCGAAGGCGAAATTCATGAGCGCCAGGAAGCGCGCGTCATCTATGAGGAAGCGCGCGCCGCCGGTCGCCGCGCCAGCCTGGTCGAACAGGAACGCCCCAACATCTTCACCAATTCGGTCGCCAATATCGGCCCTAACGAAACCGTCGTGGTGCAGATTGAATATCAGGGCCGCGCGCAATTGCGCGACGGCGCCTATTCCATCCGTTTCCCGATGGTCGTGGGCCCGCGCTACAGCCCGCCCCCCGAAATCGGCCTGATTGCTGACGCTTCCGGCAATGTCGGCGTCGCCGTCAATGACGTCGCGCCCGACCGCGAGCGGATATCGCCGCCCGTCATGCATCCCGACGCCGAACCCGACGCGCTGCGCCTGCCCGTCTCCGTCAGTGCCCGTATTGATGCCGGCTTCGCCATCGGCGACATCGCCAGCCCTTACCACGCCATCGAAGTGCGCCGGCCCGACACGCGACTTGCGCTGGTCGAACTCGCCGACGGACCGGTTCCCGCTGATCGCGACTTTGCGCTGGAATGGCGCGCTGTCGACGGCACGGCGCCGCAGGCGGCTCTTTTCCATGAGACCCGCGACGGCCACGACTATGTCCTGGCCATGATCAATCCGCCGGCCGAACTGTCGGAAAACGCGCCGCGCCGCCCGCGCGAGGCCGTCTTCGTCATCGACAATTCGGGCTCCATG
>JAUIEH010000105.1 GCA_030428405.1 Alphaproteobacteria bacterium | reverse complement strand
AAAGCCCGTGCCGGCTTCCTCCGTGACATGATCGCCTGCGAGCATCGGCACGTCGAAATCATAATAGCCGTCCGCGCCGTCGAGCCCGCGGAATGGATGCGCGCAAGAGAGCCCGGTCGGATCGACATCGCCGAGACGGCTGGCGTCCGCGATCTTCGCAGCGCTGGCCACGCTCTCCCAGAGCGCGTCGGCGACGATGAGCTTCTCGCCCGGCTGGGCCCAGGGGTCGCGCTCCTCGCCCGTCTTCGGGTCGACGACTTTCTCGACCGCTTCGACCTCATAGAGGCCGTATGAGATCGACGGGCTGAACGATACCGCGCGGTTGCCGGGTATGGTCCAGGGCGTCGTGGTCCAGATGACGACTTGGGCGTCTTCGAGAGCATTGTCGGAAGGATAGTTTTCACCCACAGCACGAAACACCTGAGGCGGCGGCGTCAAAACCGGAAAGCGCACCCAGATCTGATGGCTGGTGACGTCGTGATATTCGACCTCGGCCTCGGCGAGCGCGGTCTGTTCGACCGGGCTCCACATCACCGGCTTGGAGCCGCGATAGACCTGGCCCGACAGCACGAATTTCAGGAACTCGTCGACAATCGCGGCTTCGGCGGAAAACGCCATTGTCGTGTAAGGCGCGTCCCACTCGCCGGTCACGCCGAGGCGTTTGAATTCCTCGCGCTGCACCTCGACCCATTTATCGGCATAGGCGCGACACGCGCGGCGAAACTCGTCGACCGGCACGTCTTCCTTCTTGCGGCCCTTGGCGCGGAATTCCTCTTCGACCTTCCACTCGATCGGCAGGCCGTGGCAGTCCCAGCCGGGCACGTAAGCGGCGTCATAGCCCGCCATCTGGCGCGTGCGCACGACGAAGTCCTTGAGGATCTTATTGAGCGCGTGGCCGAGATGGAGATGGCCGTTCGCATAAGGCGGGCCGTCATGGAGAATGAATTTCTCCGCATCCGCGCGCACTTCGCGCATGCGCTCATAGAGCTTCATCTCCTCCCAGCGCGCGAGCCATTGCGGCTCCTGCTTGGGAAGCCCCGCCCGCATCGGAAAATCCGTCTGCGGCAGGAACAGGGTTTCTTTATAGTCGCGGCCGCCGGCTGGATTTTCACCGGTTCCGGCCGCGGCGTCAGGCGCGTCGGTCATGATCTTCGTTTATCGCGATGTTGTGCAGGTGGAAACGCTCAACCGGACGCGCGCGCTCATGCGCGGGCGGCCGGGCCGGTAATTCGATCGGACGAGCGTATGAGACGCGGGCAATTCATGGCCGCGCCATAGCAGAGCCCGGCGCTGAGGTCGAGCACGGCTCAACCTGCGGCGAGCGCCGCGCGCGCAGCGTCGGCGTCTTTCGCGATCTGGGTCTTGAGCGCGTCGACGCCGTCGAATTTGCGCTCGTCGCGCAAAAAGGCGCGAAAGGCGATTTCGACATGGCGGCCATAGAGATCGCCGGAAAAATCGAACAAATGCGCCTCGATGCGCTCGACTGCGCCGTCAAAGGTCGGGCGCTTGCCGACATTGGCGACGCCCGACAGCCAGTCGCCCTCGCCGTCGATGCGCGCCTTCACGGCGTAAACGCCGAAGCGCGGTCGGATATGCACGCCAAGTCCGACATTCGCCGTTGGAAACCCAATCGTGCGCCCGCGCTGATCGCCGCGCTCAACAATGCCGTCGACCAGCCAGGGCCGCGTGAGCAGCGCTGTGGCGGCGTCGATGTCGCCATGCTCAAGCGCAGTGCGGATGGCGGTTGAGGAGCATTTCGCGCCATCGCGCTCGACCGGTCGGGTCACGGAAACATCAAAACCCGCCTCGCGGCCGAGCCGGGTCAGGCTGTCGGCGTCGCCCACTCGATCCTTGCCGAAGCGATAATCGAAGCCGATGGCGACGCTTTTCACGCCGAGCGCATCGTGCAGCACGTCGCGGACAAAGGCGCGGTCATCCTTGAGCGACAGATCGCGGTCGAACGGGATTTCGTAGATCACATCCACGCCAAGCTCGGCGAGCACACGCGCGCGCGTCTCATTCGACATGATGCGGAAAGGCTGAGTGTTGGGCTGGAAAAAGCGGCGCGGATGGGGATGAAACACCGCTGCGCCAAGCGGTGCGTTCAACGCCGCAGCGCTCGCGCGCGCCGCATCCAGCACGGCCTGATGGCCCTGATGCACGCCGTCGAAATTGCCGAGCGCAATGGCTGCGCCGCGCTCGGCGCTCGATAAGCCGTCAATAGCGTGCAGGCGCTTGATCGCGCTCATCAGCGATTAGGCCTCAGGACGGCGCGCCACCCAGGCGGCGGCTTGAGCGCGCACGACTTTTCGTCCGCGCACGATGCACGAGCAGCTCAGCGTGACGAGCTGACGGGCGGCGTCGATGGTCTCGACCTCCACGCGCGCGGTCACCTCCTCGCCGATTTTGACGGGACCGCGATAGTTCAGGTTCAGTGAACGGAAAATCGCACCGGGTCCGGGGAGTTGCATGCCCATCACCGCCGACAGCCAGGACGCGATGAAGGCGCCATGCGCGATGCGGCCCTTGAACATTGTCTGTGCGGCGAATTCATCATCGACATGGACGGGATTGTGATCGCCGGTCAGATCGGCGAAGCCGCGAACGTCTTCATCGGTCACGACGCGCGTGATCTCCGCTGACATGCCGGGGCTCAGATCCTCAAGGTAGTAGCCTTGCTTTTGAGTGGTCGCCAACGCCGCGTCCTCCTTGATCGGGTCCAGCCAATTGTCGCCTCCCGCTTCATCGGATCTTAGGCGTGGCTCGCTATGGTCCGTGGGACTACTCGCCGCGCCGCCTTGCGCGCAAGTCGTACCTCAAGAATGGAGGGTGAGATGGCTGTTGATATGGCGATGCCGATACTGGTCGTCGACGACTACAAGACGATGGTGCGGATCATCAAAAACCTGCTGCGTCAACTTGGCTTCGACAATGTCGATGAGGCCGAAGACGGCGGCTCCGCGCTCGAAAAGCTGCGCGCGAA
This sequence comes from Alphaproteobacteria bacterium, assembly GCA_030428405.1. Taxonomy (GTDB): domain Bacteria; phylum Pseudomonadota; class Alphaproteobacteria; order Caulobacterales; family Maricaulaceae; genus JAUIEH01. The sequence goes on along the minus strand of JAUIEH010000105.1, from coordinate 4,987 downwards.
GAATTACGGCCTGGTGATCTCCGACTGGCGCATGGAGCCGGTGGATGGCCAAACGCTCGTCAACGAGCTGCGCCAGGATACGACGCTGCAGCAAACGCCGGTCATCGTCATGACCGCTCTGGACGGCAAGGACGCTGCGGACGACGCCTGTCAGGCCGGCGTCAACGACTTCATCGTCAAGCCGTTCAATGCGCGCTCGCTGAAAGAGAAAATCGCCCGCGTCGTCGGCGATTTCTAAGCCTGCGTCTCAGTCCCAGCGCAATTCGGGCGCGACATAGTCTGCGCGCAGCCCCGCCTGGCCGAGCAGACGGGCGGCGGCCTCCGGGTCGGCGCGCAAGGCGTCGGCATCGTTGACGCCGGCGGCGATGAACAAGGCGGCGACGCCCTCCGACATGGCGCCGGCGATGTCTGTCTTCGGACCATCGCCAATGGCGAGCACACGGCCGCGCTCAATCGGACGCCGCGCGACGGCGTCGAGCACGGCATAGCCCAAGCGATAGATCGGCGGGTGCGGCTTGCCCGAGTAGATCACGCGACCGCCCAACGCCGCATAAGCCTCCGCCAGCGCGCCCGAGCACGGCACCAGCCGATCGCCGACGCGCACGACGATGTCGGGATTGGCGCACACCATTTCGAGATCGCGCGCCCGCGCCGTCTCTAACAGCTCGGCATAGTCCGAAGCCGTCTCATTCGCCGCATCGAACAGCCCCGTGCAGGAAATGAATGCGGCCTCCTCCAACGGCGCGAAGTTGAGCCTCAGCCCCGCATAGAGCCGGTCATCCCAGTCCGGGCCGAGCTTGAAGGCGGGCCCCGGCGCGCGCCGGGCGAGCTCTGATCGGGTCGCATCGCCTGAGGTGACGACGCCGTCGTAGAAATCGCGCGGCGCGCCGAGGCGGTCGAACACGCTCTCGACCTGTTCGGCGGGCACGGGCGCGTTTGATATCAGCGCCACTGGGCCGCGCTCTGCGCGAAAACGCCGGCACGCCTCGAGCGCCGGACCGAACACTTCGCGGCCGTTATGCAAAACGCCCCAAACGTCGACGAGCAACGCATCAAACACGCCGGCGATTTCGCTCAGCCCGTTGGTCAGCGCGGAAGGCGCCGCACGATCGGCGGTTTCTGTCATGCGTTCTGCTCCTGGCGGCGGCGCGCGGCTTCCGACTGGGGACAAAATGTCGATTTGGCGTTATGAAGGAAAGATTGCGGCGCACACGCGCCCGCATGCGGCGTGGAACGGGCGACAGGTTCGAACGTTCGGAATAGAGGCGCGCCTTCGGGGGAAGAACGCGCTAGCGTTCAAACGAGTGGACGGTGCGGGGTGACGAGATGATGTTTTTCGGACGCATGGGATGGCTGCTGACGCGGACATTCTTCACGTTTTTTGTCTCAGTGATCGTCGCATCGATCGCGCTGGTCTCGCTCGGCTTTTACGCGCCCGATCTCAGCAACCAGATGCTGAACGCGGCCGGCGGCGTTGAGAACTGGCTGAGGGATTCGCTCCTGCCCGGCGCCGGCGTGCCCTCGACGGTGAACTACTGGACCCGCTGGCTGATCGACGACAATCAGCTCTTGTTCCTGTTCTTCGTGGTCGTTGCGCGCGTGGTCATCTCGATGATCCTCGCCGGCATCAACTGGATCTATAAGGCTGCGACCGGCGCTCACACGCACACGCATCGCGGCCCGCGCGCTCACGCGCACCACTAAGGCAAAGCGGCGTCTTAGGAGGCGAGCCGGCCCGGACCGGCGTGTTCGCGCGCGACCCTGTCGGTCGCTTCGCGCACGTCGTCGCGGATCGGACGCGGCGAGCCGAAGAGATGGCCCTGGCCATACCGGACATCGAGGTCGAGCACTTCGACGACCGTCGCCTCGGCCTCGATCTTCTCCGCAATGACGTCGATGCCGTGGCGCGCGCACAGCGCGCCGAAATCTTCTGCGCGCACGTCAGGCGCCGCACTGAGTCCGAGCGGCTTGCCCGCCTGTAGTGCGGCGGTCAGCATCGAGCCCGGCACTTTCAGGAACTTCACGCCCGCGCGCTGCAACTCGGCGAGATCGATGTCGAGATCCGTCACCCCGTCGATCGAGAAGCGGAATCCGAAATCCGCGAGCCGCGAGATGTTGCGCGCCATGACGTGATTGCGGCGCAGGAAAGCGCGCTGCGACATCTCGAAAATCAAAGAGCCTGCGAGCTCGCCATTGCGGCGTACGAAGTCCAGGAACTCCGGGAAGAATTCCTCATCCGCCAACGAAGACGGCGCGACATTGCAGAACACGCCGACGCGGCGCTCGCGCTCGGCCAGCCGGCGCACGATCTGAATGCAGCGGAACAACAACAGATTGTCGATGGCGCCGACCAGACCTTCCGGTTCCGCGACCTTGAGCCATTCCGCCGGCATGATGATCCGACCATTGGCGTCGCGCAGGCGCGTAAAGCCCTCGTAAAAGCGCGTCTTTCGCTGCGGCAGCGAAACGACCGGCTGCAGGTGCAGATCGACCCGCCCCGCCTCAAGCGCTTCCTTGACCGCGCCGAGAAGCGCGTTGCGATCGACATGCTCAAGGGTCTGCGGCGCAGCGATCGCGGGCGCGAACGCCTCCTGATCGGTTTCGCGCTCGACCTTGGTGTTGAGCGAGCGCACCAGACCTTCGAGCGTACGCACTTCCGACATCAGAGCCTCACGGCCGTCATCGGCTTGGCGCGCCTCGTCAATGCGCGCGTCCATATCCTCCAGACGCGCGCGCGCCTCTTCGATTTCATCGACCAGCAAGAGATTGGCGTCGCGCAGCCGCGCCATCGCCGCGCGCATCGCCGTGCGCTCTGCCGAGGCGGCGAACAGCGCGTGGATTTGCGATGCGCCCAATGTGGCGATGACAGCGCCGATAAAGGCAGCGCTGATCGGCGCGCCAGCGAACCGAATGCAGGCGGCGGCCGCGACGAGCGCGGTCATCGCGTAGGTCGAAGCGATCAAGATATGCGCAAAGCGGGTCACGGAACCGGCCCTCGGGCGAAGCGTCAGATGCTGAACCATGAAGGCGCGGTGCTTGATACGCCGTTAACCCTGATGCGACCGCGCGCGGGTAGTGTTGCGAACGAGACGCACTGCGAGCGCCGAAAACGGCGCGGGCGCCAGTCGTCATGTCGCTGTGGCCCGGAAACTTGGATGTTCATTCAGGTGAGCGGGTCGCATTCGAACGAGGCGCGACCGGCTCGAGGGAGGGTGACGACGTGAGCATCTGGCGCTGGAGGCCGTGGCCTTTGCGCGGACCAGTCCGCGTGGCGCTCTTTGTCGACTACGACAATGTCGCGCCTTCGGTGAAGCGTTTCGAGCTTGTCGACCGCGTCTCCAACTGGCTGGCCTGGATCGAACGCGGCGCCTATCAGGAAAATGACGGCCGCAAGCGCAAGCTGGTCATCAAGAACTGCTACTGGAACAGCCACGCCGAGCGCTATCGCAGCATCTACGAAGCCGCCGGCTTTTCCGTCACGGCGACGCCGTCGCGCACCAAGACGCCGAAAAGCTCCGCCGACATCGCCATCGCCATAGACGCGATCGACGCCCTGTTCGGCCCCAAACGCATCGACGAGATCATCATTCTGTCGTCGGACAGCGACTTCACGCCGCTCGCCGAACGCCTGAAGGACGCGGGCCGCATCGTGACGGTGTTCGCCGACGAACACGCCGTGCCCGCTTATCGCGACGTCGCCGATACGGTCATCGACGCCAAAGATCTGTTCATGGCCGCGCGCGCGCCCGACCCGCCGCTCCGGCGCGGCCCGCTGCGCAAGCTTGCGCGCCGGCTCGGCCTGTCCACGCCGCGCCCGAAATCCTTCGACCTCGACGCGCTCGCCATTCATTTCGTCGAGGACCTCAAGGCCCGCGACGGCACCGTCATGGCGGCGAAACGTCTGCGGCGGCTTTGCGCCAGCGTCGCGGGATTTGAGCTTGAAGGCCCGACCGCGTGGTTCGGCTGCGGAGACATCAATAAGTTTTCGCGCGCGGTGGTTTCGCGCCATCCCGATCTCGACCTTTACCAAATTGACCAGGAGCGCATGACTTTCCGGTTGGCGCCGGGCGTAAAGGCCGAACAACGCGCGCCGATGCGCCGTCGCAAGCGCAGTGCCGCCTCCGTCGATCTCGACCTCGCCGCAGCGCGCCTGGCCGAAGCGGCGAAAGTCGCCCAGCACGGCGCCATCGGACGGCGCGGCGTGCGCAACGCCTTGGCGATGTTCTTCAACGCCGGACCGGACTGGCTCGGCCTGGGCTCTTATCGCGCAATGCTTGAGGCGCTGGCGGCAAGGCGCGCCGACCTCAATGTCGCGCAAGTCGACGGCGGCGGCGTCGTCCTGGAATTCGACGAAGGCGACGAGCAGTCCGAAAAGGCGTTTGACCGCGCATTGCAGGTGCTCGCAGCCTCAGCCTTTCCGCTGCCGATCGATGAATTTTTCGCGGTCATGGCGACGCCGGCGCCGCATCAATCCGCATTCGAACTGGACGCGCGCGGCCGCGAAAGACTGCTCAAGCGCCTCTCGCTCGCCGGTCTGGTCATCGATGAAGCCGCCGAACCGGCGGTGATCAGCGACCCTCATCACGCGCTGGCGCGTGAGGTGCCGCGCCTGCCCGCACCGGACCCTGTTCCCGAACTCGCGGACAATGATCCCGATGAGGCGGATGCAGCCGAGGCCGTGGAAGTTACGGCGGAGCTGGTCGATGAAGAATTGGCGCCGAGCGTCCTGCGTCCGCGCGATCAGCGTCGCGCCCGTCCGCGACAGGAGCCGGAAAAGAAACGCCGCCTGGCGCTTTTCAGCAGCAGGCGGCGTCCCTAGGCATCGTATCCGCATGCAGCGCGAAGCTGCGCGCGAGCGCCTAAATTAAGCGCCCGTGTGCGGACGAATGACGATTTCCACGCGACGGTTGCGCGCGCGGCCTTCCGCCGTCGCGTTGTCGGCGACGGGCTGCGTTTCGCCGCGGCCTGCGACATACATCCGTTCACG
>JAUIEH010000605.1 GCA_030428405.1 Alphaproteobacteria bacterium | reverse complement strand
CCCAGCTCGCCGCGCGCACGCCCTCGATATTGCCGCCATAAGGCGCAAGCGTGAGGTAGAGCTCCAGGATTTCGCGCTTGGAGAGGCGGCGCTCAAGCTGAAAGGCGCGAAACATCTCGATCGCTTTGGAGACGAGATTGCGCGGGCGCGGCTCCATCAGACGCGCGGTCTGCATGGTGATCGTCGAGCCGCCCGACACGATGCGTCCTGCGCTGGCGGACGAAAGGGCGGCGCGCGCCAGGGCGACTGGGTCGACGCCCGCGTGGTCGTAAAACCGCTCGTCTTCATAGGCGATCAGCGCGCGAATGAAGGCGGGGTCGATTTCGTCGAGATCGGCGCGCAGCCGCCACCGTCCGTCCTCGATCGGAAAAGCGCGCAGGGCGCGTCCTTCGGCGTCGGCGACAACGCGCGAGAACTCCGCGCGCGCTTGTTCAATCGGCGGCGGAAAGGCGAGGTCGAGAATGAATAGCGCCGCGAGCCCGGCGACCCCCGCCGCAAAGGCGGCGAGGGTTGCGCGAAGGCTCCATCTGACGAGACGCCGGCGCAAGGCGGATTACGGCGCGCGCGCCGTCACCGTCAGCGTGTCGGGCTCGGACCGTCCGAATACGTCGGGACGATACATGTCCTCAGCAACGGCGCCCGGCACGGCGTAAACGCCCGGCGTCACCGCGCGCACGACATAGCCCATCGTCACCGGCTGCTGATTGGTGAGGTCGATGGCCGCCACGAAGCGGTCATCGCGCGCTTCGGCCACGCGCGGCGTGGCGACGTCGCCAAGCCAGGCATAAGGACCCGTATCGCCGCCGTCTTCCGGCCGCAGCACGCCTTCGATTTCGAAGCCAGCGGGCAGGAGGTCGACAATGACCGCAGGCGTCAGGCGCTGCTGGCGCGGGAACACCGTGATCGACACGATGATGCGGTCGCCTTGCATGACCTCGCTCAACTTGACGGATTCACCGTCGATCGAACGATATTCCTTTACGACCGCGATGCCTTCGACCGCAGCCGGCGGAGCCTCGGTCGGCGCGCCACGCGTGATGGTCGTGCGCCAGACCGGCGACAGGCCTTCATTCGTAAACGAAGCGCCTTCAGTCAAAGCCGCCTCGTCGAAGGAATAGAGCCGTCCGGGCTCGTCGACTGCGCCGGCGCCGGTCGCCGTCACCTGCAGCTCCTCGCCAGAGCCGGCCAGAGCATGGGCGGCCAGCAGCATGAAGGAGAGTTCCTGCGTGGTCAGACGGTTGGGCTCGGGCAGCTCATTGGCGACGCGCTCGGCGAGGCGTTCGACCATCTCGCTTTCTCCCGCCTCGGCCGCGAGCGCCAGAATGCCGGCCATGTCGCGGCGCGGCGTCTGGTAGTAATCGCCGTCATTGCGATAGCCGATGGCGTCTTCAGCGCGCAGGAAGGCGTTGCGCGACCGCGCGCGGTCGCCCACGAAGGAAAGAGCCGCGGCGAGATGAGCGCGCGCCAGCGGACTTTCAATCGTCTCAAGCTGCTCATCATGCATATAGCGCAAACGCGACCGGTCGGCGCGGCCGACGCGG
>JAUIEH010000604.1 GCA_030428405.1 Alphaproteobacteria bacterium | reverse complement strand
CGCGCTCGGCGGGTTCGCCGTCGACATACCAGCTCAGCGTCGAGCGGCTGCGCGCTGAGAGGACGAAAGAGCGGCCGGGCCGGTCGGCCCAGACTTCCGCCCCCTCCGGCGGAAAGATGATTTCGGGTCCGTCGTCATCGCCGCCGAAGCGCGTCATCGACACTGGCGTCGGCGTGTCATCGCTGCTGGGACCTCTGCGCGCAATGACGCCGGCATAGTCGAGCGCGAGGCGGTCAAACGCTTCGAACAAGATGGGCAGGGCTGCTGCGCGACCGGTCACGCCGGGACGCGGCGCGCCGTCCGGCCGTCCGACCCAGATGACGACGACATGGCCGTTGGCGACGCCGGCGGCCCAAGCGTCGCGAAAGCCATATGACGTGCCCGTCTTAAACGCCACGTCGGGCGCATGCTGCGTGAGGGCGGCCGGCATGCGGCCGTCCGGCGCGGGCGCGCGGCGCAAGATTTCCAGCACTTCTTCGGCGGATTCCGCCGTCAGGATGGGATAGCCCGGATTTTCTTCCGCAGACGTCTCAATCTCGTTTTCCAGCCAGACGAGCGGGCGCGCCAGCCCGCCATCGGCGAGCGCGGCATAGAGCACCGCGATGTCGCGCGCGGTGAAGCCGGCGCCGCCCAGCGCGAGCGCCAGTCCCGCCTCGTCATCAGCCTGAGGGGGCAGGCTCGGCGCTGTGCCGGCGAAAGAAAGTGCTGCTGCGAAACGTCGCGCGCCGATCGCGTCGAGCGCTGAGACGGCCGGCACGTTGAGCGAATGCTGCAGCGCCTGGGCGATGGTCACGTCGCCTCGAAAGCGCCGGTCGAAATTGTCAGGACGATAGCCGGCGAAGCGGCGCGGCAGATCCGAGATCAATGTGCCGGGTCCCGCAAGGCCGTCGTCGAACGCCATGCCGTATACCAACGGCTTCAGCGTCGAACCCGGCGAGCGCGCGCGATTTGTGAGGTCGAGCCAGCCGCCCGGCCGGTTGCGCGCAGCCGAGCCGACGGCCGCGCGCACGGCGCGGGTTTCAACTTCCACGACGATCATGGAGACCTGCACCGCATCGCCTTGCTCTTCAGCGGCGCGGCGCGCAATCGCCTCCATCTCGAGCTGAACGGGCGCCAGTATCGTCGAGACGAGTTCGCCGTTCTCAGTCTCGTTGGATCCGCGCGAGAGGACTTCGTCGGAGGCCTGCCAGGCGATGGCGGGAAAGGCGCGGCGTGCGGGCGCGGGTTCCTCGCGTGCGTCTTCGGCCCGGTCAGCGGCGAGCAATCCGTCCTCGACCAATCGCGCCAGGACGCGCGAACGCGCAGCGACGGCGGCTTCAGGACGACGGTCGGGCCTGCGCGCTTCAGGTGATTGCGGCAGCGCGATCAGGAGCGCGATCTGGTCGGGTGTGAGCTGATCCGGCTCGCGGTCAAAATAGGCCCAGCTCGCCGCGCGCACGCCCTCGATATTGCCGCCATAAGGCGCAAGCGTGAGGTAGAGCTCCAGGATTTCGCGCTTGGAGAGGCGGCGCTCAAGCTGAAAGGCGCGAAACATCTCGATCGCTTT
>JAUIEH010000104.1 GCA_030428405.1 Alphaproteobacteria bacterium | reverse complement strand
ACAGGCGTGGCTTTGGTGTTCGCGCTCGATCTGCATCACTTGTTCCTTGAGGGGTTGCGCGGCGGCTATGTGCTGCTCGAGCCGGGCCGCGTGCCGATGATCGGCGATTTTGCGCGCCTCAGCGTCGACACGGTCGCGCAGATTTTCGAGATCGGCGTGCGCATCGCGGCGCCGCTGCTTGTGTTCGGGCTGGCGTTCTATGTCGGGCTGGGCGTGCTTTCGCGGATGATGCCGCAGGCTCAGGTCTTTTTCGCAGCTCAGCCGGCGCTGATCCTGCTCGGCATCGCCATCTTCGCGATCACGCTTGGCGGCGGTCTGATGATCTGGGCGGATGCGGTCGAGACTTACGCGCGGGAGTTCATCTGAGCCGTGGCGGAAGATCAGGACCAGTCGGAAAAGACAGAAGAGCCGACACAGAAGAAACTCGACGACGCGCGTCAGAAAGGCGACGTCCCGAAAAGCGCCGAGATTGCAGGTTTCGCGGTTCTCGCAGCGGGCGCCGCGATGTTTGCGGCGTTCTCGGGCCCGCTCTCAAGCACGGTTGCGCGTGAGCTGTCCGGTTTTTTCGCGCACGCTCACGACATCCCCACCGGCGCAGCCGGCGCGCGCATCGCCATCGGCGAGAGCATCCGCGTCATGGCGCTGGCGCTGGCCGCGCCTCTCGGCGCGCTCGTCGTGTTCGCGATCGCCGCTCATCTGGGCCAAACAGGCCTCATTTTCTCCGCGGAGAAAATGAAGCCCAAGCTCGACAAGCTCTCGCCGATATCAGGGCTGAAACGGCTGTTCGGCGCGCAGGGCGCTGCGAACTTCCTTAAGGGTCTCGCCAAGCTGATCATTGTCGGCGTAGCGGTGTTCCTCGCGCTCTGGCCGCGCCGCGACCAGCTTGAACGCTTATCCGCCATGGATATCGGCGCGCTCCTGCCGCTCGTGCGCGATGTCATCATCGCGCTGCTCATCGCCGCGCTCACGGTCTACGCCATGCTCGCGGCGGCCGATTTCATCGGGCAGCGCTTTTCCTGGATGAAGCGCCAGCGCATGTCGCGCTATGACATCAAGCAGGAAGCCAAACAGTCCGAAGGCGACCCGCATGTGCGTGCGCGTCTGCGCCAGATCCGGGCGGAGAAGTCCAAACGGCGGATGATCGCGGCCGTGCCGGACGCCACCGTGGTCATCGCCAACCCGACCCACTTTGCAGTTGCGCTTAAATATGAAAAGGGCGAGACGGCGGCTCCGGTCTGCGTCGCCAAGGGCGTCGACGTCGTCGCGTTGAAAATCCGCGAAGTCGCTGAGAAAAACCGCGTTCCCGTCGTTGAGGACCCGCCGCTCGCGCGCGCTCTGTTCGCCACCGTTGAAGTCGACCGCGAGATTCCTCGGGACCATTACGAGGCGGTGGCCAAGATCATCGGCTATGTCTTGTCGATTGCGCAGGGCGGACGCGCGCGCTGAGGCCGGTGATTTCCGGGCGGCGCGGCCAGGTCGAAGCGCGCTAATTTGTCGAGCGGGCGGCTGATTCGCTGCGCCGCTGATCTTGTGTGAGCTGGACCGTAAGGACCATGAGGACCGTGATGAGGGATGAGTTTCAACCGTCTGACGACGACGCGGTGGAAACGCCTGACGAAGAGCAAGCCTCGCGCGGCTCGCCATTGCGCCTGATCGCAATCGCTGCGGTGGGCGGCGTCGCCGCCGTGGCCGCAGGCTTGGCTGCGCTTGCGCCTCAGATTGCGGGCGTCGCGGGCTTGGTGTTCCTGGTTGGTCTGGCGGCGGCGACGATGCTCATGATGCTCGCGCTGATGGGGCGCAGGCGTGTGTTCGGCGCGCGCGCGGCGCAGGACGGCGCCAGCGCGCAGAAGGCTTCGGCGGCCTTGTTCGAGGCGCTGGTCGAGCCGGCCGTCATCATCGACCGCTATGGCGCGCCGCGACGGGCCAATCAGGCTTATCGCAGCTTCGCAGAGCGCGCAGGCGCGCCGTGGACGAGCGGGCGCCCGCCTGGTCTCGACCGGGTTCTCGGCGCGCATTCCAGCGGCTCGGCGGCGGTCTATCGGCTGGCGCGCGCCGCGCAGCGCGGCGAAGCGCTGCGAGAAATCACAGCGCGCGGTCCGTTCGGCCGCAATGGCGAGCTTTGCGCATTCGAACTCGAAACCGCGCCTTTGCCGGGCGAGGAATCGCTGTGGCGCCTGCGCGAAATCGCGCCCGCCGACGAGATGGAAGCGGCCGCCAATGCGCCGGTCTCCGACGTCTTTCTCGAAGAGGCGCCGGTCGGCTTTTTCTCGGCCAGCGCCGAGGGCCGCGTCACCTATATCAATCGCACGCTGCGCGAATGGCTTGGCGTGACGGATGAGGACGAAGAGCCTCTTAAACTGAAGGATTTTCTGCCTGACCCCAGCCGTGTGCTCGGGCGCGGGCGCAGGCCGGGCGGCGGACCGATCCGCGCCGATGTCCAGCTCAAATGCCGCGACGGAATCGTCAGCGACGCCACGGTGTTGACCACGTGGACTGACGGCGGCGAGCGCCCGGTTTCGCGCTCATTGGTGTTTGACCGTACGAATTTCGGCGCACCGGCCGGCGTTGCGCCAGCTCTTGCTCCGGAAGGATCGGGCGCGGCGCTGGCGGGCGGCATGATGGACGCCATGTTCGCGCACGCACCGTTTGGTGTGGCGCGCCTTGACGGCGTAGATCCGGCCGCGGCGCTCATCCGCGACGCCAATCCCGCGCTGCTCGAAATGACGGCCGGACAGTCGGCGCCCGGAACACGGATTTCGGAACTTTTCGATCTGACCGACCCTGAAATGCGCGCGGCGTTCGAAAACACGCAGACGGGTGCGGAGAACGCCATCGAGTTGATGTTGCGTGAGGACCCGCCGGCCAAGCGCGGCGAAGAGCGTTTCGCGCGTCTGATCTTCGCGCCGGAGCCGGGCGGTCGCGCCACGGCCTATGTGCTCGAGATCACGGCTGAGCGCGAATATCGCCGTCAGCTTCTTCACAGTCAGAAGATGGACGCCGTCGGTCAGCTCGCCGCGGAAATCGCGCACAACTTCAACAACATCCTTCTGGCGGTCGAATTGAACACCGGCACGATGATGTCGCGTCATCCGATCGGCGATCCGGATTATCAGCTGCTCTGCGAAATCGCCGAAGGCGTGCAGGAAGGCTCGGCGCTGGCGAATGCGCTCTTGGCGTTTGCGCGCAAGCAGACTTTCCAACCGCAAGTGCTGGAACTGTCCGAAGCGGTGTCGTCCTATTTCGTCACGGTACGGACGCTTGTCGGCGGTCAGGTCAAGGCGCATCTCGAGCATGGCCGCGACCTGCCATTCATCAAGGTCGACCGTGTCCAGCTCATGCAGGCGGTCGTCAATCTCGCCAATAATGCGCGCGACGCGATGGCCCCGAAAGGCGGTGAGCTGACAATTCGTACAGATGTGTCGTCAGCGGACGAAATGCGCGAACTCGGCCTCGTCGATGTCGAGGACGGCGATTACGCCGTCATTCAGGTGTCTGACACCGGCTGCGGCATGGACGAAGAGACCAGCGCGCGCATTTTCGAGCCGTTCTTCACCACCAAGGATGTCGGCAAGGGCACGGGGCTGGGCCTTTCGACCGTGTTCGGCATCATCAAGCAGTCGGGCGGTCATATCCGCGTCGACTCCATACTCGGCGAAGGCACGACGTTTACGCTCTATATCCCCGCCCACGCTGCAACCGCAGAAGAACGCGAAGAGGCGCGCAAGCGCGTCCATGTCGCCGAGCGCAAGCCGCAGGATCTGTCCGGTTACGGGCGTGTGCTTCTGGTCGATGACAATGACCTTGCGCGGCGCGCCTCGCTCCTGACGCTGAAGAATTGCGGCTATGAGGTGGTAGAGGCTGAGGACGGCGAAGAAGCGCTCGAAATCCTGCAGGAGCGGGCGTCGTCCTTCGATCTGATCTTGTCGGACGTCTCCATGCCGGGCATGGGCGGACCGGAGCTGATCCGGGCTGCGCGCCATCTCATCGGCGACATGCCGGTGGTGTTGATGTCAGGCCTTGCGCGTGAGGATCTCGCCGAAACGCTGGCCGCCGAGCCGAATGTCCGGTTCATGTCCAAGCCCTTCAAGGTCGAGGAGCTGGCCGCGATGATGAAGCAGGAGATGCACGCTTAGGCGCGCTCAAGACTGAGTGCTGGTTGCGCTTGCCGGCGCAGCGGTGCGAATCACGGACCCCCGTCGCGGATGTCGCGGCGGGGGTTTTTTGTTCTCCTGGCGCGCCTGAATACGGCTTGCGCGGCTGCGCGAACACTCGGAAAAACCTTAACGCACAACGCCAAACGCCGGTTTCTATTTTTGTTCTTTCTTAAACGGAACAAAAAGTGTACATTGGTTTATGTCGCAAAGAAGCGCGGCGTGCGTTAAGGAGGGCGAGAGATGAGCGGACCGGCGTTGAAGGTCGTGGGCAAAGACGATTCCGACAAACAACGGGCGCTTGAATCCGCGCTCCAGCAGATAGACCGGGCCTTCGGCAAGGGCTCGATCATGAAGCTCGGCCAGAATGAGAGCCTGGACATCGAGGCCGTCTCGACGGGTTCGATCGGCCTCGACATTGCGCTGGGCATTGGCGGCTTGCCGCGCGGCCGCATTGTCGAGATTTACGGGCCCGAATCCTCCGGCAAGACGACGCTGGCTCTGCATTGTGTCGCCGAGGCGCAGAAATCCGGCGGCGTGGCGGCCTTTATCGACGCCGAACACGCGCTCGATCCCGTTTATGCCGGCAAGCTCGGCGTTGATGTCGGCGAGCTTCTCGTCTCGCAGCCCGACACCGGCGAGCAGGCGCTAGAGATCGCTGACACGCTGGTGCGCTCCGGCGCCGTCGACATTTTGATCATCGACTCGGTTGCAGCGCTGACGCCGCGCGCCGAGCTCGAAGGCGAGATGGGCGACTCGCTGCCCGGTCTGCAGGCCCGCTTGATGAGCCAGGCGCTGCGCAAGCTGACCGCGTCGATATCCAAGTCTCACACGCTCGTCGTTTTCATCAACCAGATCCGGATGAAGATCGGCGTCATGTTCGGCAGCCCGGAAACGACCACGGGCGGCAATGCGCTGAAGTTTTATTCCTCGGTGCGCCTGGACATTCGCCGCATCGGCGCGCTCAAGCGGCGCGACGAGGTGATCGGCAACCAGACACGCGTCAAGGTCGTCAAGAATAAGGTCGCGCCGCCGTTTCGAGAGGTCGAGTTCGACATTCTCTACGGACAGGGCATCTCCAAGACCGGCGAATTGCTCGATCTTGGTGTGACGGCGGGCTGCGTTGAAAAGTCCGGCGCCTGGTATTCCTTCGGCTCCGAGCGCATCGGCCAAGGCCGGGAGAATGCGCGCGAATTCCTCAAGGAACATCCTGAAATCGCTGATCAGATTGAGGCGGCGATCCGATCAAACGCCGGTCTGATTTCCGAAGAAATGCTCGATCCCAATGCGATCGAGGAGGATGAGGAAGACGAAGAAGCCGCCGGCTAAGCCAGCGGTTTGGCGTCGCGCCCTGCGCGCGCGTCGTGGATGAATGCGGGCCCGCGCTTGGCGATCAGGCGCGGGCCCGCCTATATCGGGCTTGAAGCATTCGTAATCGAGCGAGCCCGATGCAGACTCTCAAAGAGATCCGCGCCCAGTTTCTGAACTATTTCGGCGACCGCGATCACCGCATCGCGCCCTCAAGCGCGCTCGTGCCGGATGACCCGACCTTGCTGTTCACCAATGCCGGCATGGTCCAGTTCAAAGACATCTTCACGGGCGGCGCGCCTGCGCCTAATCCGCCGCGCGCGACGACCTCGCAGAAATGCGTGCGCGCCGGCGGCAAGCATAACGACCTCGACAATGTCGGCTACACCGCGCGCCATCACACCTTTTTCGAGATGCTCGGCAATTTCTCGTTCGGCGATTATTTCAAGGACGACGCGATCGCCTATGCTTGGGAACTGATCACCAAGGAGTTCGGCCTGCCCAAGGACCGTCTCGTGATCACGATCTATAACGAGGACGAGGAAGCCGGCCGGATTTGGAAGAAGGTCGCGGGGCTTTCCGACGACCGCATCATTCCAATTGCGGGTTCGGACAATTTCTGGTCGATGGGCGATACGGGGCCATGCGGTCCGTGCTCTGAGGTTTTTTACGATCACGGAGAGAATATTTTCGGCGGCCCGCCTGGCTCTCCTGACGAGGATGGCGACCGCTTCGTTGAGATCTGGAACCTCGTCTTCATGCAATATGAAATGCATGAGGACGGCCGGCGCTCAGACCTGCCCAAGCCCTCGATCGACACCGGCATGGGGCTCGAGCGCATGGCCGCCGTTCTGCAGGGCGTGACCTCGAATTACGACGTCGATCTCTTCAAGACGCTGATCGCGGCCTCCGTCGAAATCGCCGGTGAACCGAAGGATGATGAATCGCGTGCGAGCCACCGCGTCATCGCCGACCATCTGCGCGCGTGTTCTTTCCTTATCGCCGACGGCGTGACCCCGTCCAATGAGGGGCGTGGCTATGTCCTGAGACGGATTATGCGCCGCGCCATGCGTCATGCCCATCTCCTCGGCGTCGAAGAACCGCTGATGCACCGGCTGGCGCCGACGCTCGCCGATGAAATGGGCGAGGCGTTCCCTGAGCTCGTGCGGGCCCAGCCGGCGATCGTTGAAACGCTGCGCCAGGAAGAGGTGCGCTTCCGGCGCACGCTCGCCAATGGCGTAGCGCTTCTGGAGTCTGAAGCCGCGGCGCTGAAGTCCGGCGACACGCTGCCCGGCGCTGTCGCCTTTAAGCTCTATGACACTTACGGCTTTCCGCTCGATCTGACGGAAGATGCGCTGAAGTCGCGCGGCGTCGGCGTCGACACCAAAGGCTTTGAAGCTGAAATGGATCGCCAGCGCGAAGGCGGGCGCGCGAGTTGGACGAGTTCTGGCTCCAAGGGCGCGGATGCGGATTGGCGCGCGCTTTCCGAGGGCGTGCCGCTTACGGAGTTTCTCGGCTATCAGAGCGTGCGCGACAAAGGCGGCGTCGTCCTGATCGCGAAAGACGGCGCGAGCGTGAAAAGCGCGCAAAAGGGCGACGAGGTGGAACTCGTTTTCGACCGCTCGCCCTTTTATGGGGAGTCCGGCGGCCAGATCGGTGATACGGGCGAAGCCGCATTCAAAAAGGCGCATGCGGTCATTTTGGATACGCAAAAGCGCGGCGACGGGCTTTATGCGCACCGTGCACGAATTGATAAAGGCGAGGTCAGGATCGGCGACGAAGCCGAGCTTGTCGTCGACCGCGAGCGCCGCGACCAGACCCGCGCCAATCACTCCGCCACTCATCTGATGCATGCGGCATTGCGCAACGTGCTCGGCCCTCACGTCACCCAGAAAGGCTCCTATGTGGGCCCCGACCGGTTGCGTTTCGACTTTTCTCATGGCCAGCCGATGAGCGCTGACGAGCTGCGCGCCGTCGAAGATGAGGTCAACGCGGTCATTCGTCAGAATGATGCGGCGCGAACGGAGGAAATGGCGCCGGAAAAAGCGATCGAGGCGGGCGCTTTGGCGCTGTTTGGTGAAAAATACGGCGATTCGGTCCGTGTGCTGACGCTGGGGCGCGAATTGTCCGATCTGGACAAGGCCTATTCCGTCGAGCTCTGCGGCGGCACCCATGTCGCGCGTACGGGCGACATCGCCTTGTTCAAGATCATCGCGGAAAGCGCTGTCGGCGCCGGTGTGCGCCGCATCGAGGCGCTGACGGGCGCCGCCGCCAAAGCCTGGCTTGATGAGCAGGCTGGCATTGCGCGCAAGCTGGCGGAAACGCTTAAGACGCGCACGGAAGAGGTGGCTGACCGTCTCGACGCGGTGCTTAAAGAACGCAAGGCGCTTGAGCGCGCTCTGGCTGATGCGAAGAAACAACTCGCGCTCGGGGGCGGCGGATCGGGCGGCGCGGATGCGCCCGAGGATATCGCCGGCGTGAAGGCGATCGTGCGCGTCGCTGACGGCGTCGGCGGCAAGGATCTGCGTGCGCTGATCGATCAGGGCAAGCAAGAGCTCGGTTCCGGCGTTGTCGCTTATATCGGCGTGACAGACGGCAAGGCTGCGCTGGCGGT
>JAUIEH010000103.1 GCA_030428405.1 Alphaproteobacteria bacterium | reverse complement strand
CCAGCCATTCTGGCGCTCGACACGGACGGCGTGCTGGGCGTGAAGACGGTCGACGATGACGGCGTTGTGCATTTCGTCAGCGTCGAAATCATTCGCGCGGACGATAATGGCGTCTGGATCGCCGGTCTGCCGGAACAAGTGCGTTTGATTACGAGCGGTCAGGGCTTTGTCAGCGATGGCGAGCGCGTGCGCGCCGTTGATGAGGATGCTCAGGACCACGCGGCCGGCGCGCTTGCGGGCGCTGCGGCGAATGCGTTCGCAACGGCCTCGAACGGCTAAGCCCTCTCCGCATCAGCGGACATGAAAATTAGAGAGAGACATGAACGCGCTCATCAACGCGGCGTTTGATCGTAGCCGGACGGTGTTGATCGCGTTCGGCGTGATCCTGATTGTCGGCGGGTTATCCTATCTCGCCATCCCCAAGGAATCCTCGCCCGACATTCCGATTCCGATTTTTTATGTCAGCGTCTCGCTGGAAGGCGTTTCGCCTGAGGATTCCGAGCGCCTGCTCGTTCGTCCGCTCGAAACCGAGCTGCAGGCGATTGACGGGCTCGACCAGATGACGGCGACGGCCTCGGAAGGTCACGCCTCGATCATGTTGGAGTTCGATCCCGGCTTTGACGCCGACAGCGCGCTCGCCGATGTGCGCGAGGCCGTCGACCGCGCGCGCGTGGAACTGCCGGCAGATGTCGACGAGCCCAACGTCACCGAGGTCAATATCGCGCTCTTCCCTGTGCTGACGGTGATGCTCACGGGTTCGGCGCCCGAGCGCACGCTGGTCGCCGTCGCCAATGAGCTGCAGGACCGCATCGAAGCGCTGCCCGGCGTGCTCGAAGTCGATATCGGCGGCGACCGGGAGGAAGTGCTCGAGGTCATCGTCGATCCGGTCGCGCTTGAAACCTATGACATTTCGTTTGAGGCGCTGGTCTCGCAGATCAGTCGCAATAACCGTCTCGTCGCGGCGGGCTCGATCGACACAGGCGCCGGCCGCATCGCCCTGTCGGTGCCGGGCGTCATCGAGGATCTGGACGACGTCTTGAACCTGCCGGTCGTCGTGGACGGCACGACGGTCGTGTCGTTTGAAGACGTCGCCACCGTCCGGCGCACTTATCGCGATGCGGAAAGCTTTGCGCGCATCAATGGTCAGCCGGCCATCGCGCTGGAAATCCGCAAGCGCTCGGGCGCAAACATCATCGAAACGATCAGCGCCGTGCGCGCCATCATCGAAGAAGCGCGCAGCGAATGGCCGGACACGCTGCGCGTGGAATATCTGCAGGATGAATCTGAGCAGGTGCGCGATCTTCTCGGCGATCTCGAGAACAACGTTCTCGCCGCCATCATCCTTGTGATGATCGTCGTGATTGCAACGCTGGGCGCGCGCAACGCCTTTCTCGTCGGCCTCGCCATTCCAGGCTCCTTCCTCGCCGGCATCGCGATCCTGAGCCTGATGGGCGTGACGCTGAACATCATCGTCCTCTTCAGCCTTATCCTCGTGGTCGGCATGCTCGTCGACGGCGCCATTGTGACCATCGAACTCGCCTCGCGCCGCCTGTCGGAAGGCGCATCGCCCAAGGAGGCCTATTCCAGCGCAGCCAAGCGCATGGCCTGGCCGATCATCTCCTCGACCGCCACGACGCTGGCCGTGTTCTTCCCGCTCCTGTTCTGGACCGGCATGGTCGGCGAGTTCATGAAATTCCTTCCCCTGACGGTCGTCATCACCTTGTCGGCGTCTTTGCTGATGGCGCTGGTGTTCGTGCCGGTGCTGGGCGGCTGGATCGGACGTCGCGATGAAAATGACGATGCCGGCGCTGAGGCGCTGCGCAAGGCGGAAACCGGGAATCTCGACGAAATCACCGGGCTCACGGGCGTTTATCTGCGTACGCTGAAAGCCGTGGTGAAGCGGCCGGCCATCGCGCTCGCCATCGCAGTCACGCTGCTCATCGGCGCTTATGTCGCCTATGGCGCATTCGGTCGCGGCGTTGAGTTCTTCCCCTCCATCGAGCCCGAATTTCTCCAGGTCCAGATCCAGGCGCGCGATAATCTCGCGGTGGATGAGCGCGACGCCATCGTGCGCCGCGTCGAGGACAGGCTCGTGGGTCTTGAGGAGATCGAAAGCGTTTATTCGCGCACGATCAGCGGCGCTGGCGGCGGCGACCTCGCCGCGGACGTCGTCGGCGTTTTGCAGCTTGAACTCGTCGAATGGGATGAGCGTCGTCGCGCGGTCGCCATCATCAGCGAGATCCGCGGGCTCTTAAGCGACATTCCCGGCATCCGCATCCAGGTGCGCGAGCAAGAACAAGGCCCCACCAGCGGTCGGCCGGTGCAGATTCGCGCCTCCGTACGCGATCCCGACGCCTTATCCGGCGCCGTCGACGCCGTGCGCGATTTGATGACCCGGCTCGGCGGCTTCGTCGATGTCGAGGACAGTCGCGCCATACCCGGCGTTGAGTGGGAGCTGCATGTCGATCGCAGCGAGGCTGCGCGCTTCGGCGCCGACATCACCCTGCTCGGCCAGGCCGTTCAGCTCGTCACCGTCGGCATTCCGGTTGCGGAGTATCGTCCCGATGACGCGGATGAAGAACTCGATATCCGCATCCGCTATCCCGAAAGCGACCGCACGCTCGCTCAGCTTGAGCGGCTGCGCATCCGCACCAATCAGGGCCTCGTGCCGATTGCGAATTTCGTTGAGTTTTCACCCGCGCCGGTGACCGGCTCGATCACGCGCATCGATGCGCGCCGCGTGGCCGAGATTGAAGCCGACGTCGCGCCCGGCTTGTTGCTGACCGATCAGCTCGCGGCGCTGCGCGAAGCCATCAACGCCGATCCGCGTCTGCGCAATGTCGACGTGACATTCGCCGGCGAAGCCGAAGACCAGGCCGAAGCCGGCGCCTTTCTCATGAGCGCGTTCGGCGCCGCCATCTTCCTGATGCTGATTGTTCTGGTGACGCAGTTCAACAGCGTCTACCAGGCCGGCCTCATCCTGTCGGCGATCGTGTTTTCGACGGCGGGCGTCATGCTCGGCCTGCTCATCACGGGCCGGCCGTTCGGCGTCGTCATGGGCGGCATCGGCATCATCGCGCTCGCCGGCATCGTCGTGAACAACAACATCGTCTTGATCGACACCTATAATGATTTGCGCCGCGCAGGCATGGAGCCGATCGAGGCGGTGTTGCGCACGGGCGCACAGCGCATCCGTCCGGTTCTGCTAACCGCGGGCACGACCATTCTCGGCCTGATGCCGATGGTGTTGGGCATGAACCTGGACATTATCGGACGCAGCATCACGTTCGGCGCGCCCTCGGCTCAGTGGTGGACGGAGCTTTCCAGCGCCATCGCCGGCGGCCTCGCCTTCGCAACCGTGCTCACGCTGATCCTGACGCCAGCCTTGCTGATGCTCGGCGAACGCATTGGCGGCAAGTCGAAGCGCCAAAAAGTGGATAGCGCGAGCGCGCCGGCTTCTGCGGGGCCGGCCTAGCCGCGCCTCAGCGCGCTCCGGCTCAGTCCTCGCCCTCGCCGCCGCCGTCGATGACGCGCAATTGCGGGCGCTTCGACACAGGCTCGGGGGCATCTTCGTCAACGTCGCGGATACGCGGCGTGTACGGCTTATTCTTGCGGCCGAAACCGCCGGCGCGCTTGAGCCCCTTGCGCTTGCTCGGCCGCGCCGGGGGCTTGCGGGTTTTCTTGGCGACTTCGCGCAGCTTTTGCGCCTGACGCAGCGACAAGGCTTCATCCGCGCCGCCTTTGGAGAGGTCCGCGAACGCGGAGCCGTATTTCTCCAGCCGCTCCTCCAGCCCGTCGACGAATTCGCGCTCCCAACGGGTCAGCTCGGCGTCGTTGTCGCCGGACTTCGCCTTCTCCATCGCGCGCCGGACCTTGGCGAGCGCGCGGCGCGTCTTGGCCGGTGGTACCTCGCGTTTCGCCATGGCCGCTCCTTGCGCGATCAGACCTCGCCGACGGCGGAGAGATAGAGGTCGAGCAAGCTTTCAAGCTCCTGACGCTCCGCGCGATCCATCTTGCGCACGCGGATCACCTGACGCAGCACCTTGGTGTCGAAGCCCATGGATTTGGCTTCGGCGTAAACCTCTTTGATGTCGGCGAGGATATTGGCCTTTTCCTCTTCCAACCGTTCGACCCGGGCCACGAAAGCGCGCAATTGCTCGCGCGCGGCTGTGCCGATGACATCGGGTTCTTCTGTTGTCGTCGCCTCGTCCATGGACGGCTTCTCCGCGTATGATTCACAAGCGCTGCAAGCTATGCGCGGCTGGGCGCGTAAGGAAGGCCCGCACGCTCAGACAATTGTGCGGAACGTCGCGCGCGCAGTTCCGCATCCGCGAGGTTTTCCGCGATGAAGTCCTCAACCGGACCGTCGAGCTCCAGGATGCGCATTGCGCATTCCTGGGCGGCGCGCTGATCCAGCCGGACGGGCCCGGCGCATTGGTGCTCGAGAAGAGCAGCGCTTGGCGAGACCACAGCGCCATCGAGCGATAATGCGCCTGACCGGCTGACATAGACCTGCGCGGGCGCGGCGGACGGTGCGTCGAGAAATTCGGCGGTGACGCCGACGCGGTCATAAGCACGGCCGAGGGTTTCGGTTTCATCCATGATTTCAAGCTGCGGCGCGGTCAGCCAAGTGACGTGCACCCGCACGCGCGCGCCTTCCCAGCGATGCAGCGTGGCCGGAATGGAGGCATAGGCGGCGAACTTGGCGGAATGCGCGACGACGTGATCGGGTACGACCGCACGCGTGACGGCGATGGCGTGGCCGGGACCGAATTTCTCTAAGAGCCGCTGCGGCGAGGCGTTGGACCCCGTCGCAAGGATCGGCACGCGCTCCTCGAGCAGCGCACCGTCGCGTTCGGCGTCGAACACGCGCGCCTGACCATTTTCGAACACGAAAGCGTCCGGCCGCGGCGCAAACGGATAAGCCAGAGCATGAGCGATACGCGCCTTGCTCATCCGCGCCGCTCCGTCAGCGCGCGCAGATGTTCGCGCATCAACTCGAAATCGCCGGCATGCGGCATGTGCCCGCTATCCGGCAGAACGGCGAGCTGGGCGTTCGGCAAGACCGTCGCCAGACGCTCGGAATGTCCCTTGGTCAACACGGTCTTGTCCCTGCCGCCTGCGATGAGAACGACCGGCTCGGTGATGTCGCAATAGCGCTTGCTCTGCGCCTTCAGCTCCGAATTGACGACCGACAAGTCGCGCGCATTGGCGCGAAACGTCGCGGCGCGGAAGAGCTGCGCAATGGCGGCGGCCTCAACATAGCCCTCGGGCATCGCGTCGGGATGGAAAGTGCGCGCCGCGCCCGCCTTCAAACGTGCGGGGCCGAGCAAGGCCGGCAAGGTGCGGCAGAACAATCCCCCAATCAGCGGCGCGGCGGCGATGTGGTTATAGCCCGCAACGGGCCCGACATCGCCGTGGCTCGCCGTGCCCAACAAGAGATAGCTCGAAGCGAGGCCGGGATTATCGACGGCGAGACGCAAAGCCACTGCGCCGCCATAGGAATGGCCGATGACGATCGGCCGCTCGAGCCCCTCCGCAGCGATCATCGCTGCGACGGCTTCGGCGTGTCGCTTCAGACGGATGCGGCCGCCCATGGCGGGCGAGGCGCCGAAGCCGGGACGGTCGAGCGCATAGACGCGCGCCTCGCGCGCGAGCTTGTCCCCGATCAGCCACATGATCTCGCGTGCGCTGCCGCCTGCGCCGTGGATAAGAACGATCGCCGGACCGGAAGCGCCGGCTTGCCTGATGTGCAGCCGGTGGCCGCCCGCATCGATGAAGCGGCCCTCCGGCGTCCAGCGACGCTCGGCGCGGCGCTCGAACGCAAACGACCACGCGACGGCGGCGCAGACAGCGATCAAGACGGTCGCGAGAACGATCAATGTGAGAAATGTCATGAGACGCGCAGCACCTGGCGCAACGCAAGAACCGCGCGCTTAGAGGTCGCGGCCGTGGGCGCGCGGGGCGATATCTTCGAGACGCTCGCGCGCCTCGGCGTGCATCGGGTAGATCTCGAGCGCCTGTTCATAGGCGGCGTAAGCGCCTTCCCATCGCTCCATATCCTCCAGAACGGCGCCGAGGCCGAACAGCGCTTCATAGAGCCGCGGCTCAAGCTCCAGCGCGTGCTGGATGCTGGCGATCGCCTCGACATGGTCTGAGTCCGCAAAGGATATGAGCGCGCTTTGCGCCCAGCCCCAAGCGTATTCGGGTTCAAGCTCCAGCGCGCCGGTCACGAGTTCGCGCGCCACCGCGCTTTCGCCCTCCTCTGCGGCCTCGAGCGCGCGCGCCACCAGCAGCTCGGCCGTCGGTCCGCCATCCTCGCGCCAGAAGGTCTCGATCTCCTCCGCGATGAAGGCGGCGTCTTCCTCGGTCTGCGCAGCGGCAAGGTCTTCGAATAATTCGTCGAGATCGGCGGGCTCCAGCGGCTCCTGGCGCTCTTCGGCGTCATCAGCCTCGCCAGCCGCATCGAGCGGCGTCGTTTCAATCGTCGGCTCGTCGAGTGGCGCTGCGTCGTCCTGCGCGCGGACCGGCGCGCCGGCCAGGCTGACCGAAAGTGCTGCAATCGTAGCGAAGACAAGCTTCATAGCGCGCCATCCCGGGCGAACACTTCGCCAAGCCCGCGCGCGCTCAGCGCCTCGCGCATGCCGGCTGCGGTTTTGAACAACACGGCGTCGAAGCCAAAGGCCCGTGCGGCGTCCACATTGGTCTGCAAATCGTCGAAAAACACCACGTTTTGCGGCGCTTCGCCGAGGCGCTGCGCTGTAATCTCGAAAATTCGTCGGTCGGGCTTTTTCACGCCTTCTTCTCCGGAAACGATCACATCGCGGAACCGGCGCGTCACCGGATAGGTTTCCTCGATATGACCCCACTTTTCAGCGGGAAGATTGCTCAAGGCGTAAACGGGAATTTGGGCGTCGTCGAGGCGTTCGATCACGGCGGCGACGCCGTCGATCTCACCGTCGAACATTTCCGGCCAGCGCGTATTCCAGGCGAGGATTTCAGCTTCGTAGTGCGGGAAGCGCGCAATCAGCGCCGGCGCATTGTCCGCCATGGACGCGCCCGCATCATGCGCGCCGTGCCATTCCATCGTGCAGACCTCGGCGAGAAAGCGCTCAACCTCGGCCTCATCCGACAACAGCTTGCGGTAAAGCCGGCGCGGGTCCCAGTCGACCAGCACGCCGCCAAGATCAAACAGAACCGCGCGAGGCGGCGCGTTGAGCGCCGCCATCAGCAATCAGCCCTGCCGCGCCTTAAAGCGCGGATCTTGCTTATTGATGACGTAGACGCGCCCTCTGCGGCGCACCACCTGGCAGCCGCTATGACGGTCCTTCAGTGATTTCAATGAGCTGCGGACCTTCATCGCCCTGCGATCCCTTACATCAAGGTGAAAAATCGAGCGCGGAACCTAGTTATGAGAACTTGCGAAGTCAACGCATCCGCGCGTAACGACTGCGAGCCGAAACGAAACGTCCTGAAACGGCGTCGAGGAGCCTGGCCATGACCATACTGCGAGTTACTGCGGCGTTGATCGCCGCGCTGTTCGCTGCAAGCGCTGCGATGGCGCAAAGCGAGACATTTGCAAGCTGGCGTTCCGGCTTCACCCAACGCGCCGTGGCCGCGGGCCATTCGCGCGCGCTTGTGCAGGAAATGCTCGCGGGCGTGGAGCCGAATATGCGCGCCATCGAGCTCGACCGCTCTCAGCCGGAGCATGTCCGCCCGATCTGGGAATATCTCGACAGCGCCGCCTCTGAAGCGCGCATTGAGAACGGCCGCGAATATCGCGCCTCAGAGGCCTCGCTGCTCGCCGACCTCAACACGCGCTATGGCGTTGACCCCGAAGCGCTGCTCGCGATCTGGGCGTTGGAAAGCAATTACGGCTCGTTCATCGGCGACAATGATGTCGTGCGCGCGCTGGCCACGCTCGCCTGGGAAGGCCGCCGCCGCGCATTGTTCGAGGGCGAGCTGATGGCCGTGCTCGACATTCTCGCCTCCGGACGCGCCACGCGCGATCAGCTTGTCGGCGGCTGGGCCGGCGCGATGGGCATGACCCAGTTCATGCCGACGTCCTATTTGCGCTTCGCCG
>JAUIEH010000102.1 GCA_030428405.1 Alphaproteobacteria bacterium | reverse complement strand
AAGCACGAGTATCCGCGCGAAGCCATTGGCGTCCTCGACGACGTCGTCGACGCGACCAAAATATTGGTCGTCCGCGCCAAACACGCGCCGTCCGACCAGGACCGCCTGCGGGCTTTCGATTGAATCGACGTCGCGCAGCCTGCGCGGGACATCCGGCGAGATGCCGACGCGCACGACATTGGAGCCCGGCGCGCCTGTGGTCTGTGACGCCTGGCGGATCGGCGGGTACTGACCGTCATCTTCAAGGACCTCCAGCACGCGACCCTGGCTCGGCGTGTTCTGGAATGTGATCGCGCCGACGCCGGCGAGAATGCTGAGCGACATCGCGATTGAAAGCGTTTTCATGTGTTTCTCCATGACGCCGGATAGAACGTATCGGCGTACTGAAGGTTCCGTGTCGCGCTGCGCTAATTCCGAAAGTCGTCCAATCCAATATGTTGAAATTTACCAACAAAAATGCGCCGCCCGGGGTTGGGCGACGCATTATTTGCGGCAGTCGGCCTTGACGGAATTACTTCTCGTTCAGCCAGTCGCGTGCTTTGGCTTCGGCTTCAGCTTTTTCCCAGCCATAGCGTTCCTGCAGCTTGCCGACGAGCTTGTCGAAGCGGCCTTCGACCTCTTTGAGGTCATCGTCGGTCAGCTTGCCCCAGGCCTGCTTGGCCGAGCCCTTCACCTGATTCCATTTGCCTTCAAGAATGTCGCCCATGACATGTTCCTTTTCATTCGTTCACGTTGATCCGGCTGCCGGCCGGAGCGGCTCGTAATCCTGTTACGGATTAGTTGGTGGCGATCGCGAGCGAGGGACGCATCTCAAGCGTCGCATCATCGAGAGCGATCGAAATATTCGCTTCGCCAGCCTGGTCTTCGATGACCAGATCATCCCAGCTCACCGCCATCATGCGGCCGTCAGCGTGAATGAGGGCGTAAAGCGCGCGGTGGTCGTCACTAAACAGAACGTCTTCAACCAGACCGAAATTTTCGGTCGTTTCCGTGCTGACCGGGCTGTGGATGACCGAGGCGAGCGCCCAGCCGTCAAATTCAGCAAACGGCGCAGGCCGCGGATTGAAGCGTCGATCGCTCACGACGTCGACAAGACGCGAAAGATCATTCTGATCATATTCCGTGTGTGCGCTCAGCTCGCCGCCGGCTTCGTAATTCAGTGTGACAATCGGCGGCGCCAGAACGGCGCGTTGGCCGCCTTCACCATAGAAACCGCCCTCGCTGACGATGAAATATTCGATCTCGCCGTCGGCCGTCATATAGGCGTCGGCGATATGTGCGTTCAGCTCCTCGCCATTCTCAATGACAAGACCGAGAATATCGGCGCCGCGCATAAGGTCGTTTTCGAACGGATCAATGCGCAACGCGGAATCGCTGTCTACACTGAGGGAAGCTTCAACCGCTGCGTCGATCACGTCAAAGCGCGCAGCATCCTGAGCGTTGGCGCTTTGGGCGTAGGTCGCGCCGGCGAACAGCGCAATGGCGGCGACGGTCGTAAGCATGCGTTTCATTTCATCACTCCGAACAGCAATGTTCCGTTGAGTGAGGAAGACAACGTCTCATTCTCGGCGCGGGTTCCCGAAAAATCTCGATTTTCGCGTCTCACGCTTATCGGCGGCGGGATTTCAACCGCCGCTCGAAACGCCATGGAACCAATTGAGCCAAGGCGCGTTTTTCTGCCGAGCGCCCGTAGTCGCGGGCGGCGGGATTGTCGTCTGCGCCTGCGGAATTCGCCGGCGCGGCGGACGACGTCCCAAGCGAAATCATCACCAGGAGACAGTACATGACAGCGCCTGCATCCGACGCCATGGAATTTCTCGACGGCGCGTTGGGCGAGGTCGGAGCGTCTCTGCAATCCTTCGCTGATGCGTTTTCTAATTGGGTGACGGGCTCGGGCGAAGAGGCCGCCATAGCGGGCGGCGTCGCAATCGGAACATTCTTCGTCCTGCTGCTCGCGCGCAGTATCTTAGCGCGCATGTTGCGCGGCCGCGACTGGAAAGACGCCTACACGTTCGGCGCAATCGCCGGGCGCGCGGTCGGACGCATCAGCACGCTGTTCCTGCTGATCGCTTCGCTCGCAATCGCTGCGCGCTACTCTTCGCCTCCTGAACCGGTCGGCGCCATTCTGGGCACGCTTTTATTGATCGCGGGCGTGCTTCAGGCCGCCGTCGTTGCGCGCGGCATTTTGGTTTCGCTCATCAAGCGCCAAGCCGTGCGCGGTGGTGAAGACGCCTCAACGCTTCGTAGCGCGATGTCCATCCTGGGCTGGTTCGTTAATGTCGTCGTCTGGTCGATCGCGCTTCTGGTCGTCTTGGATAATCTTGGCGTCGACGTGACCGCTCTGATCGCCGGTCTTGGCGTCGGCGGCATCGCCATCGGGCTCGCCGCGCAAGGCATTTTTGCGGATCTGTTCTCGGCGTTGTCGATCCTGTTCGACAAGCCGTTCCGCAAGGGTGATCTGATCATTTTCAACGACGTCATCGGCGAAGTAGAGGAGATCGGCCTCAAGACCACGCGCATCCGTGCGCTCTCAGGCGAGCAGGTCGTCATCTCCAACACCAATCTTCTCGACGCCGAGATCCACAACTACGAGCGGCTGGACGAACGTCGCGTCGTAATGACCATCGGCGTCACCTATCAAACAGACCCGGACCATCTCGATGAGATTCCCAACTGGGTGCGCGAAGAAATCGAGGACCTCGAAAAGGCGCGCTTCGATCGCGCGCATTTCAAAGAGTTCGCCGGCAGCTCGCTTGACTATGAAATCGTCTTCCATGTCCTTGCCCGTGACTACGACACCATGATGGACATGCGCCATGCGGTGAACACGCGCCTTTATCGCCGCTTCCTCAAGGAAGGCGTGGACTTCGCTTATCCGACGCGCACGCTGCAGCTGGCCGCCCCGGACGGCAAGAGCGTCGATCCGCGCGAGATCGCCAGAAATGGCCGCGCTCGCGAGGACGACAGTGCGGACACTGAACAAAAAAGAGAGCCGGCGCATTTAGCGTAGCAGCCGGAGCCCGCGCCAGCCGTATCGAGCGCGCCTTCTCCGTCTCAGAAAATGCTCCGTTCCAAGAAAGGTCGAAAGATGAAAACGCAAACCGTCGCCGCTGAACAAATGCCTGATCAAGTCACCGCTCAAGCGAGCAGGCTGTCAGTCGCCGTCGTCGCCAATCGCAACGCCGGCGGTCTCGATGATGACCGCATCGTGCCGTTTCGCGTGGCGCTGCAGTCGCATGGCGGGCCCGAACTCGCCTCTTTTGCAGCGGTGGCGCCCGACGAAATGGACGTTGCCGTCGATGAGGCTCTCGCGCGCGGGTGCGACGCTTTGCTGATCGCGGGCGGTGACGGGTCGTTCCGTGGCGCGGCCGAGAAGGCGCACGCCGCCGGCGTCCCGGCGGCTCCATTGCCGTTCGGCACGATGAACGTTTTGGCGCGCGCATTGTTCGGCGAGGCTTCGCCGGAAGAGATTTTCCATCGGCTCGGAGAGGCGCGGCGCATCCGCCTGCCGACTGGCTCCGCAAACGGACGGATGTTCTTTTTGACGGTGGCGGCGGGTTTTCCTGTCGAAGCGATGAAGGCGCGCGAGTCGGTGCGCTCAGGCGATATTCTGCCGATTGGTGAAATCATTTCACACGCGGCGGCTGCGGTTGAAGGCGCTGCGCATGCCGATATCATGCTCCAAATCGAAGACGGCGAGCCGACCAAGGTTTCAGGCGTGGCCGTCGCTGTCGGGGCAGGCGAGGAGCTGCTCGGTTTTGATGCATCGACGGAAGAAAAAATGCGCGGCGTCGTTCTCGACCCCAACGGTCTGATGGACCTGGCGCGGCTCACCGGCGCAGCCATCAACGCCGACGTCGCCAATGATCCGAGCTCACATGAATTTTTATCAAAGCGGGTAGAACTGCACTGTGACGGCGTTGCGCAAATTGCGTTGGACGGCGAACCGCTGACGATGCGGACGCCGGTTGAAATTCTGAAACTGGAAGAGGGCGTGCGTTCCTTTTCCCTTCTGGAGCGCTCATGAGCCTATTGGCTCACGTCTCCGACATTCATTTCGGCGCGCAGGACGAAGCGATCGTCGACGGTCTGGCGCGCGCGATCGGCGACCTGGGCGTCGATGCGATCATCGTCACCGGCGATCTGACTCAGTCCGGAAAAAAACGCGAATTCAGGCAGGCCGCGGCGTATTTCGCATCGCTTGGTCTGCCGACCGTATTCGCACCCGGCAATCACGACACGCCCATGCTCAATCTGGGCGCGCGTCTGACGCGCCCCTTCGGCCGGTACCACAAATTTCTCGCCGATGGCGCCGCTGCATTGTTTGAAGGCGATGATTATCGCGTTTGGACGCTCAACACCGCGCGCGGCGCGCAATTTCGGCTGAACTGGGCCGAAGGCTCCGCGCGGCGCGCCCATGTCGAGGCGATTTGCGCCGACGTGAAGCGCGCCAGTCCGCCTAAGGCGGCGATCGTCGCCTGCCACCATCCGCTGCTTGCGCCTGAAAGCTCGCCCATATCGGTGCGCACGCGCGGCGGTTCGGATGCGGAGGAAAAATTCGCAGCAGCCGGCGTAGAGCTCATTCTCAGCGGCCATACCCATGTGCCGACAATTGCAACGAGCGCGCATGGCGACCGGCGCAGCTACGCGGTCGGCGCCGGCACGGCGGCGTCTGTGCGCACGCGCGGTGAGCCCGCGAGTTTCAATACGATCTCGATAGAGCGCGAGGCTTTCGTTGTGAACGCGCTGAAATGGCGCGATGACGGCTTTGTGCGCCAAGAGCCTGTGCGCCTGTTGCGCCGCCGCTCGACGGAACCATTTTCCAACACGCGCGTTTAATCATTCGACCCAGCGCTTCGCGACGGCGGTGAAACCGCCCGCGCTTTGCGGCGTGAACGGATGTTATGGAGACGTGCAATGGCCAGATGGTCAGTATTCTTCTTTCTCTTGACCGCCGCAGCCGCTTCGGCCGCGCTCGGCTTGATTGACGTCGCTTATCCCGGCGTTGCGCTAATCGGCGCCTTCATTTTCGGCTTCATGGGCATATTGACGTTTGTCATCGCTCTGTTTCCGGGCCGCGGCCGAGGGCTCTACTTCTTCGGCGAGGCCATGTCATTCATAGTGATGGCGGGCGTCGTCATCGCCGGTTTCGTCTGGTTCAGCGAGGATGTCTCCGTTGAACAGGCGGGGCGAGTGATCGACCGCAATCTTGACGATGCGCGCGTAGGAATGCGCGAGGCCGTCGTCGACATTGAGGAAGCGACAGCTCCCGCGGTTGTTGATGCGCGCGAAACGGCCTCGGAAGCGCTCGATGACGCTTCTGATGAGGTCCACGACGAAGCCGAAGAGCTCGAAGAAGAGCTGGAAGACGACGGAATTTGATGACGATGCGTTTTTGAACGCTGCGTCTACTGAAAGAAAAAAAGGAGAATATGATGAGCGCTGAAGCTCTTGCGACTTCCGCCCCCCGCTTAAAACCGAAAACCGGTCTGACGGCCAAAGACCGCCAAGCGATCGCCGAAAAGCTTGGCGTCGTGCTGGCCGACAGTTACCAGCTTTTCATCAAGACCCAGGGCGTACATTGGAATATCGCGGGTCCGTCCTTTTACGGAATCCATAATCTGACCGAGTCGCACTATCAGAACATCTACGAGGCGATCGACGTCATCGCTGAGCGCATCCGCGCATTGGGCGAGAAAGCGCCGGCGAGCTACACCACTTATGGCGAGCTGTCCTCGATCACCGACGAGGACAAGGTCGAAACGGCTGGAGCCATGCTGAAAATGCTCATCGCCGACCACGAAACCGTGTGCCGCTCCATGCGCGAAGCGATTGAGCCGTGTGAAGATAAGGGCGATTACGTCACCGCCGATTTGCTGATTGAACGCCTTGCCTGGCACGAAGAAGCCATCTGGATGCTGCGCTCGATCACGGCGGGCTGAATAATTTGATCGGCCAGGCATTCACGAGACGCCGGAGCGGTCGCCGCTCCGGCGTCTTCGCCTATTCGCTATACGTCGTGTTTTTTGAGATGTCGTGTGATGGGACGCATCTCGACATGGAACGATTTTCGGCGTGCAGCGTTCAATAGCTGGATGTTCGTTATCGAGATCTATGGAGACTGTTCCATGTTGCGCCTAGCGCTCTTGTTTTTCATCGTTGCGATCGTCGCCGCCGTGTTCGGCTTTGGCGGCATCGCGTCCGGCGCTGCGTCGATTGCGCAGCTCTTGTTCTTCCTGTTCGTCGTCTTGTTCGTGATTGCTTTGCTGTTCGGCATTGTGCGCGGCCGAGCGCCACGAATATAGTGACCTGACATTTGTGATTTGATTGGAGGCCTGAGAATTATGAAACCTTATGCTTGGATGCTCGCGCTTGGTTTGATCGCCTCGCCGCTGGCCGCTTGCGACACCAATGACGGCCCGCTCGAAGAAGCTGGCGAAGAAATGGATGAAGCGGCGGAAGACGTTGAAGACGCTGTCAACGACTAACAGACGCTTCGCATTGCAATTGAAAAGCCCGAGGCGTTCGCGCCTCGGGCTTTTTCATGTCTCATGCCGCGCGACGGCGGTGAGAGACGGGCAAAGAAAAACCCCGTCCGTGTCCGGACGGGGTTCTTTTTCGCTGTCGGGAAATCAGTTCGCGACTTCCTGCGACGTTTCCTGAATTTCCTCGCCGGCGGCTTCAACGTCCTGTCCAGCACCGTAGATCGTGTTGCAGGCGGACACGAAGATCGTGGCGATCGCCGCCAAGGCGGCCCAGCGTTTGGTCATAAGAATTCTCCGATAGGTGAGCGAACGTAAGCGTTCGAAACACAGCATTAACGCTGGCGGGTTCCACGAAGTTCCCTGTCTTCGCAAAGATTCTCGGTTTGGAGAGGGGGATAAAAAAAGATTGAGTCTGCGGGAACCGTCGCTTTGCGCGAGCGTTGTTTCATCGAACGAGCCCGCGGAACCGTCTCTCCCCCCGCTCTGGGTCCTCGGTCTCCAGGCCGGATTGCAGCGTCCCCATACGCGCGTGATCCGGCCGCTTTTTTTCTCCCGCCTTTTTTTTAGCGACGCCGCCCGCAGCTTGCGGAACAATTGACGCTGATCCGCGTTCTTTACTGAGAACTGGAGGCGTTTGTGCTCCCCATGATTGAGCGATTGCAGAGATTTTCCCAGCTCGACCGAGCTGACCTCGATGCGTTGAAACGTCTCCCGCACCGGATTCGCGAGACGTCTGCGCATGAGGAAATCATTGCGACCGGACAAAAGCTCGATCGCGTATTCATCGTTGAGAGCGGATGGCTGATCCGTTCGCGCCTGCTTGATGACGGCAGGCGACAAATCCTCAACTTCATGCTGCCGGGCGATTGTTTCGACCTGCAATGTCTTGTGCGCGCGCGCGCCGACCACACGGTCACGTCCGCGACGCTTGCGCGCTTGCGCATGATTTCAGCAAGCGAGTTTCTCGATTGCGTGCGCGACAATGCGAATTTGGCGACGGCGTTCTGGTGGGCTGCGGTGCAGGAGGAATCCATCCTGCGCGAACAGATCGTGCGTCTTGGCCGGCGCACCGCGCGCGAGCGAATTGCGCATATGATGCTGGAGCTCATCCGCCGTCGTCGCTTGGCGACCGCGGGCACGGCCAATGACGAATTGCTCAAATTGCCGGTGACGCGCGAAATGATCGCCGATGCTTTGGGTTTGTCAGAGGTGCATGTCTCGCGCACGACCAGTTTCCTGCGCCAGGCCGGGCTGCTCGACGTTTCGAACGGAACAGCCAAGGTCTTGGATCTGAAGGGGCTTATGCGTCTGGCGGATTTCGACGAGACTTATCTGCATGTCGACGAAAAATTCCGTCTGCCGGGTCGAGAGCACGCTGAATCGGCCTGATTTCGAACGCGCAGCGGGCACAAGCCACACCAGGCAAATGCAGTCCGTGTATCATTTGTTACAGAGTTTGCAGCTGCAAGCGATTAGGCCCTCGCGGTTCGAAACGGAACACGTCGGGCGATATGGACGCACAGCTGACGGCGGCGTTTTCGACGCTGCCAAAACTTCGCCGTCTCGGGCGCGTGCTCGGACTGGACGGCGCGACAGCGGACGCAGCGCTGCTTGAAGAAATCGCGCTGAA
>JAUIEH010000603.1 GCA_030428405.1 Alphaproteobacteria bacterium | reverse complement strand
TCGCGCAGGAGGAGCGTTGAGGCGCGCTCCACCGGGGGATTGACCAGCGCGGCCTGTTTGGCTTCTTCCTCGCCCCAGCTTGGCTTTTCGTTCATTCGGCGGGTCCCGTCGCTGCGGGCGGTCCGTGCGGACGTCCCCATTCCGCCCACGAACCGTCATAAACAGCGACGTCGGTCTTGCCGAGCACGGCGAAAGCGAGGGCGAGCGTCGCTGCAGAAACGCCCGAGCCGCATGTCGCTACGATCGGCTGATTGAGGTGAACGCCCGCGGCGTCGATGGCTGCGCGCAGCTCACGCGGCGGACGCATGCGCCAATCCTCGGTCAACAGGTCGCGAAAGCACAGGCTGCGCGAGCCCGGGATATGACCCTTGCGCAGACCAGGGCGCGGTTCATCGACCTCGCCGCAAAAGCGCGGTCCCGGACGGGCGTCGACGATCTGCGCGTCGCCTGCTTCAATATGGGCGGCCACTTCATCGAGCTTTCGGATCAAGCCGGGACGCGCTGCGAAGCCGCCTTCATTCGTCGCGCTTTCTTCGGCGCGCTCGGGCGGGGGCCCTGCTTCGACGGGATGGTCTTCTGCGATCCAGGCCGGCAGGCCGCCGTCCAGCACGCGCACGCGCTCATGTCCCATGGCGCGGAACGACCACCAGACGCGCGGCGCGGAGAAGAGGCCGATGCGGTCATAGACCACGATCTCATCGCTGGGGCGCACGCCCAGTCGAGCGACCTCGCGCGCGAACATATCCGGAGCGGGCAACATGTGCGGAAGGTCCACATCCGTCTGCGCAACAGCATCGATGTCGAATTTGACGGCGCCTTTGATATGGCCGTCGGCGCGCGGTTCGGGTCCGCCCGGATAGGTCCAGGTCGCGTCGAGAATGGCGACGCGCAACACATTCATCCGCGCCGCCAGCGCGCGCGGCGAAATCAGAGGGTCGTGCGTCACTGCAGCCATGACGGATAGGACAAGCCTTTCGAGTCGAGAAACGCCGGATTGTACAATTTCGACTGATAGCGCGCGCCATAGTCGCACAACATCGTCACGATGGTTTTGCCGGGTCCGAGCTTGCGTGCGAGCGCGATCGCACCCGCCACATTGATCCCCGCCGAGCCGCCCAGGCAGAGCCCCTCGGTCTCGATCAGATCGAACAAGACATCGAGCGCGTCCTGATCGGGCACCGCGAAAGCCTCATCGACGACGACGCCTTCGAGATTGGCGGTGACGCGGCCCTGGCCGATGCCTTCGGTGAGCGAGCCGCCTTCCGCTTTCAGCTCGCCATGGGCGTACCAGTGATAGAGTTTTGAGCCCAGCGGATCGGCGAGGCCGATGACGACGTCCTTGCTTCTGGCTTTCAGACCGTTTGAAACGCCGCCCAGCGTGCCGCCGGATCCCACGGCGCAAATGAAGGCGTCGAGTTTTCCATCCGTCTGTAACCAAATCTCTTGAGCGGTGGTTTCTTCGTGTGCGTCGCGATTGGCGACATTGTCGAACTGATTGGCCCAGATGGCGCCGTCGGGTTCGCTCGCCGCGCGCTCTTCGGCGAGACGCTGGGAGACAT
>JAUIEH010000602.1 GCA_030428405.1 Alphaproteobacteria bacterium | reverse complement strand
TCTTCGAGGATCAGCTTGTCTAGCATTAGGTCGGAGACCGCTTTGCGAAGTCGCTGGTTCTCTCGCTCGAGTTCCTTGAAGCGTTTGGCTTGGTCGACCTTCAGGCCGCCATACTCGCGTCGCCAGCTAATGGGATGGACGGCTCTTCCTCCCGCTTTGCAGGCTTCGGCCGTCATAGTGAAGGAGAGAGACATGACCGTCATCGACACCTTGGGCATCGACATTGCTAAGAACGTATTTCAGCTGCATGGCGCCGACCGGCGCGGTCGGCCAGTGCTCAAGCGTCGCGTGATGCGCGACCAGCTGCTTGTCGTTCTCGCCGAGCTCGACCGATGCACGATCGCCATCGAGGCGTGCACGGGCGCCTTCTGGTGGGCGCGCAAGTTCGAGGCGCTCGGACATCGAGTGAAGGTAGTCAGTCCACAGTACGTTAAGCCGTTCGTGCGAGGCCAGAAGAACGACGGCAACGACGCGGAAGCGATTTGCACCGCCGTGCGCCAGCCTCACATCCCTCTCGTGCCGACGAAAACGATCGAACAGCAAGACATCCAGGCGCTTCATCGCGCACGCCAAAGGCTCGTCAATCACCGTACGGCGACAGTCTGTCAGATCCGTGGGCTGCTGCTCGACCGTGGCTTCGCCATTGGTCAATCAATCACGCGAGCCAAGACACGAATCCCGGAAATCCTGAACGATCATGCCAACGAGCTGACTGCGATGGCGCGCGACGCGATCGGCGAACTGTGGGACCTATTCTGCGATCTCAGCCGTCGGATCGCATCGTTCGACAAAAAGATCGAGGCGGTATTTCGCGCCAGCGAAACCTGCCAACGGATCGCGAAGATCAAAGGCGTGGGGCCAAAGACCGCCACGGCGATCGTCGCCGCGGTCGGCGACGGCGCTGAGTTCCGCAACGGACGGCATCTAGCGGCCTGGCTCGGTCTCGTGCCGCGTCAGCGTTCGAGCGGGGACAAGCACGTGCTGATGGGCATTTCCAAGCGAGGAAACCAGCACCTGCGCACACTGCTCGTTCACGGCGCGCGCGCCGTCGTGCGCACGGCGCCCAACAAGCCCGGCGCGATGAACACATGGGTCAATGAGCTTCGGGAGCGGCGCGGCTTCAACCGCGCCACGGTGGCGGTCGCCAACAAGAACGCGCGGATCATCTGGGCCGTGCTTCGGACGGGCGAACCGTATCGCGCCGCCGCTTGAAGATTGAATGCCGATTGCAAGACGACGGAGAAATGGACTGCACGGACCGAACCGACGCGCGACGAGCCTGGCTACTATCGCGGCCTTTGAGGCCTACCAGCTGTAGAGGCGCGCGCGTGCGGATGCCCCATTTGGGCGCTCCGGCTCACAGGCCGGCTGACGCCGGATAGATGTTTGCAACGGATCTACGCAGCCTCGTCTCCGTTCCACTTGCAACGGGAGAGCCGTCCATAGAGGTAGTAGGTCTGCTCCGTGATCGCCACGGCGCGCACCGCGATCGGCGTCGTCTCTCCGCGGGCAAGCCGCACCTCAATCTCACGCAGCTTGGCGATAATCTCCTCGGGCGAATGTCTC
>JAUIEH010000101.1 GCA_030428405.1 Alphaproteobacteria bacterium | reverse complement strand
ATGCCGCCGGCACGGACACTGAGATTGCAACGACCCAGGAAATGCAGGGCATGATCAATATCGGCGGCGAGGACATGACGCTCGCCGAGGCGGTGTTCAGCCGCCTGGTCAATCCCGGCGACATTCACATCGTCCGCGAGATTCTCGACGGTTCGTCGGCGACTGATTTCGATACGGCGGAATTCTCCGACGTGCTCGCCAACTACACGGTCGAAGGCTTCGGCGAGGATCTGGACGGAGACGGCTTCATCACCGTCATCCACAATGACCCGAACGCCGGTGCGGGCGCGGGCGTCGACGGCACCGACCGTCTGCGCAATATTGAACGCCTCGTCTTCGCAGATCAGACGATCATCGTCGCCGGCGCAGAGGGCCTGAACCAGGCGCCTGAAGGCGCGCCGTCGATCGACGACACGACGCCGGGCACCGGCCAGACGCTTACGGCGTCCATCGCCGGCGTCACCGATCCGGACAATGTTTCGCCGACCAACCCGACGGGCGCGATCAGCGGCACCGTGGCGTTCACCTGGCAGTTCGAAGCCGATCCGGGCACGGGCGTGTTCGAGGACATCATCCTTGAAGCGATTGACGCCGCCGGCGGCAATCCGGTTCCGGTGACGGGCACGACCTTTGAAGTGACGCCTGACCTGCTCGGTTTGCGGCTTCGCGTGAAAGCAACGTTCAAGGACGATAACGGCGTCATCGAATCGGTGTTCTCGGCGCCGACCGAACTCGTGCGCAATCTCATCGTCGGCACGAATGGCGACGACAATCTCGTCGGCACGCTCGACAGTGATGAGATCGACGGTCTCGGCGGCAACGACTCGATCGCCGGTCTCGCGGGCGACGACTTCCTGCTCGGACGCGGCGGCAACGACCTGCTCGACGGCGACGGCGGCATCGACAACATTCTCGGCGGTGGCGGCGACGATACGATCATCGGCGGTGCGGGCGCTGACATT
Organism: Alphaproteobacteria bacterium; assembly: GCA_030428405.1. GTDB lineage: Bacteria > Pseudomonadota > Alphaproteobacteria > Caulobacterales > Maricaulaceae > JAUIEH01. Next base: position 7,240 of record JAUIEH010000101.1, on the reverse strand, counting down.
CTCAGCGGCGGCAGCGGCAATGACACGATCAATGGCGGCGGCGGCGCGGACGACATCAATGGCGGCGCCGATGACGACATCATCAACGGCAATGGCGGCGCAGACGTCATCGCCGGGTCGAGCGGCAATGACACCATCTCCGGCGGCGGCGGCAATGACGTCATCTCCGGCGGCGGCGGCAACGACGTCATCGACGGCGACAACGGCGCCGATACGATCAACGGCAATGCCGGCTCCGACATCATTAATGGCGGCGGCGGCGCTGACATCCTGAATGGCGGCGGTCAGGCCGACCAGCTGTTCGGCGGCGGCGGCGCTGACAATCTGAATGGCGGCGGTGGAGCCGACATTCTCGACGGCGGCGCCGGAAACGACGTGTACAACACGTCGCAAGGCAATGACGTCATCGTCCTCAGCGCTGGTTTCGGCAGCGACTCCGTCATCGGCTGGGATACGAATGGCGGCGCGCGCGATCAGCTCGACATCTCGTCCTTCGGACTGGATGCCGGCGACATTGGCGGCGCCATTCAGATCCAGGACAACGGCCTGCTCGGCGCGACCATATCGATCGGCGGGGACTCGATCTTCCTCGACGGGATCGCTGCGGCCGACCTCGATCAGGACGACTTCATCTTCGGGCCGTGATCAAAACGCGCGGCTGACAATAAGCGCATTCGGGCTTCGCAGCGAAAATCGCTGCGGAGCCTGAACACGACAAACGCTCAGGCTTGGCTCCGGGCGCTTTGCTGGGTGAGGGGAACGAGATGGACAATGACGGCCTGGGCGTGGTCGATCCCAACAATCTCGACGCTATATTTGACCAGCAGACAGCTTCCGCAGCGGCGGGCGCGGCGGATGACAATTCGTCCGAAGGCGGAGAGGAACAATCTGACGTCTCGTCATCGGAAGGCTCGCAGGGGGATCAATCCGACGGCGGCATGTCGCTCAGCGCAATCAATCTGCAAAACGCCCGGCGCACCGATGCGCTCAAGGACGACGAAGAAGACAATGAAGACGACGTCAATTCGCTGACACTGCTCAGCGTGCTGGCGGCGGCCGCGATCGCTGCGAGCACGGAGCAGGCGAACGCGCAGGCGCTCAATGACGCCGCCCAAGCCGATGACGATGAAAGCGCCTCCGAGGGCGCCGGCAGGGCCAAGCAATACAGCTCGTTCCTTGTCGCCTCCAGCGAAGATGAAGATGCATTCGAGGCGTCATCCTGGCGGCCCGCTTCCCACGAACGCATGGAGGCTTACAGCAAAAACGAGCTGGTCGAGCCGCTTCCGACGACGCATGGTCAGAAATTCGGCTGGAATGGCGGCGGCGAGAAAGCCGTGCCTTACGGCTTCTTTGTCGGCGCGCCGAAATATCGTGGCGCGCCCGATCCCGACATCGACTCCGGTTTCGGCAAGGACCCGTTCCTCAATCCGAACCCGATCGATTCTCCTTTTGGCGAGGACGAGGCCGATCCGAATGCGATCAACGGCACGTCCGGCGCCGACATTCTCATCGGGACCTCCGGGGACGATCAAATTCGCGGTCTGGCCGGCGATGACGAGATTGACGGACTGGAGGGCGACGACGCGCTGTTCGGCGGTTCCGGCGATGATGTGATCAATGCGGGCGCCGGCAAGGACCAGGTCGATGGCGGTTCCGGCGACGACAAGATCGCGGGCGAGGCCGGCGATGACGTGCTGGTCGGCGCCGCGGGCGAGGACGAGATTCTCGGCGGCTCCGGCGAAGACTGGATCGATGGCGGCGAGGACGCCGATTTCATCGATGGCGGCGCGGATGACGACATCATTCTCGGCGGCGCGGCGGGCGACGACATCAAGGGCGGTCAGGGCTCGGACAAAATCGACGGCGGCTCCGGCGACGACAAGATTGATGGCGGTTCCGACAATGACTTGCTGATCGGCGCCGCCGGCGATGACGATATCGCGGGCGGTACGGGCGCGGACTGGATCGATGGCGGCTCCGGCGACGACGAAATCGATGGCGGCGCGGGCGACGACGTCATTCTCGGCGGCTCCGGTGACGACGAAATTCTCGGCGGAACGGGCTCGGACAAGATCGAAGGCGGCGAGGGCGCCGACAAGATTTACGGCGGCGGCGATGACGACCTCCTCAAGGGCGGCGCCGGCGCGGACGAGTTTGAAGGCGGTGACGGCGATGACGTCATCGAAGGCGGCGATGACGACGATGTCGTCTTTGGCGGTTTCGGCGACGACGAAATCGTTGGCGGAGAAGGTTCCGATAAGATCGAGGGCGGCGAAGGCGCTGACAAGATCTTCGGCGATTTCTTCGAAGACGAGCCCGCCGATCCCGACACTGGGGCTGGAAACCAGTCGACGGCGGCGGTTCCGCCTGTTGTTGACGCAAGCAATGCCGACATAGTCGGCGGCTCGGGCGGGGACGATCTTGAGGGCGGCCGCTTTGACGACCTGATTTTTGGCGGCGGCGGCAATGACGACATCAAGGGCGGCCGCGGCGACGATGTGATCGACGGCGGCCTCGGCCACGACAAGATCGAGGGCGAGAAAGGCGATGACACGCTTACGGGCGGCGCCGGCAATGACCGCGTCGACGGCGATGGCGGCGACGACCTCATCATCGCCACGCTCAATGACGGGGACGATGAATATGACGGCGGTTCGGGCGTGGATACGCTCGATGCGCGGGTCACGACGCTGGGCGCAAATATTGACCTGACCTCGGGTTCGGCGAGCAGCCAGCAAACCGGCGTCGACGAACTCGACAGTATAGAGAATGTTCTGGGCGGCTCGGGTGATGACCGCATCACTGGCAGCAGCGCCGCGAACTATATCGAAGGCAATGACGGCGACGACTTCATCGTCGGGCTCGGCGGCTTGGATTTGCTGCTCGGCGGTTCGGGCGATGACGTGATTGACGGCGGTTCCGGTGATGACGTGATCGCCGGCGGCCTCGGCGATGATGAGATGACCGGCGGGCTCGGCAATGATGAGTTCATACTCGGCATCAATTTCGGCGACGACATCATCACCGATTTCGATCCGCATGCTGCAGGCGGTCAGGATTACCTCAACACTGTCGAACTCGGCGTAACGTCGGACAATTTCGACGACATGGTCACGATCGAAGCTGGTATTGGCGGCGCCTATATCACCATCGGCGAGAACTCGGTGCTGCTCGAAGGCGTCTTGTTCGAGAACATGTCGGCCGACGACTTCATACTGGCCTGATGGTGAAAGCGCTGCGCGCCAATAGTGCAGCGCAACAGATTGAGCAAAGCGGCCGTCCCAATTCATGGGGCGGCCGCGATGCATAAACGGTTATTGGCGAATGTGCGCATAAATGTCGTGTTATCAGCGAACTGAATTGTCACAATTGTATCATTGCGCGATCTTCATGCCCCGGGATGGTCGACCTTCTCGACCTCCCATTTGCGTCGAAGCGCGTCTGCGGCGCAGTCGAAACCGAGGCGTTCGATGCGGGCTGAGGATTCCATGACAGTGGACGATGTCGGCCACGGCGACGCGCAACACCCCGGCGGCGGCGGCGTTAACCATCGTCGCAAGAAATCTCGCAATCGAAAGCGCGGACGCAACGCCTCCGAAGGCGCCGGCGCGGCCAATGGCGGCGGCGACCCCGCCGTCCAAAATTCAACGACAGGCAAAGCGACCAAGACGAAACGCGTACGCGCCAATGCCGGTCGCGTTGATCTGGGCGTTCGCTCGCACGTCACGATGGCGTTTTTATTCAGTGCAGCGATTAATATTCTATACCTCGCGCCTTCGCTCTACATGCTGCAGGTCTATGACCGCGTCTTGCAATCCAACAGCCTGCTGACGCTTTTGTTCATCAGCATCGCCGTGGCGGTCGCGCTCATCACCTTGTCGCTGCTCGACGCCGTGCGCTCAAAGCTCATGGGGCGAATGTCGACCAGGCTCGAAAACAAGCTGCTCGAACCGGTCTTGCGCGCGACCATACGCATCAGTGCGCAAAACACGCCGCCGTCATCGGGCGTGCGCGACCTCGACAATCTGCGCGCGGGCGTATCGAGCCAGGCTTTCGCTTCGCTGCTCGACCTGCCGTGGACGCCGCTTTACGTCGTGATCTGTTTCATCATCCATCCCTGGATCGGCTATCTCGCGGTCGGCGGCGCCGTGTTGATCATGATTGCGGCCTGGGCCAATGAGCGCGCCTCCAAGAAGCATCTCGAAAGCGCGCGCCATGCCGCCCCGCCATTTTACGGCGCCCATGAAGCAGATTTGCGCTCGGCCGAGACGGTAAAGGCGATGGGGCTGGAAGACGCGCTCATCCATCGTCGGGTCCGCGAGCGCAGCGCCATGATCGCTGCGCAGGCCGGCGGCGTCATGACGGGTGCGGACTATTCAGCGCTCATCAAATTCGTGCGCCTGATCCTGCAGAGCGCAGCGCTCGGGCTAGGCGCTTATCTCGCCGTCAATCAGCAAATCTCGCCGGGCTCCATCATCGCGGCCTCGATTTTGACCGCGCGCGCTTTTGCGCCGGTGCAGGGCGTCGTCGGCGGCTGGCGCCAGATCGCACAAACGCGCGCCTCGTATAACGACCTGAAGAAGCTGATCGAGGTTGCGCCGGCCGATCTCCAGAAAACGCCTTTGCCGGCGCCTGGCCGCGACATCCGGCTCACGCATGTCGCAGCGTCCGCTCCCGGACGGAATACGCCGGCCATACGCAGCGTCTCGCTCATCGCTTCGGCTGGCGAGATCGTCGGCATTGTCGGACATAGCGGCGCGGGCAAAAGCACGCTGGCGCGCGTGCTCGCCAATGCTGCAACGCCGATGGCGGGCACGGTCCGAATAGACGGCGCCAGCTATGCCGATTGGGATTCAGCCGCTCTCGCCCGCCATATCGGCTATATTCCGCAGACGACGGATTTGTTCGCCGGCACGGTGGCGGAGAATATTGCAGGCTTCCCGGACCTGGACGTTGAGGATCTCGACGATCTGGGCGAGCGCGTCATCCGCGCGGCCCAGCTCGCCGGAGCACATGACATGATCCTCAGCTTGCCGAATGGATATGAAACCCCGCTTGGTCTGGGCGGTCGCGGTCTCTCGCTCGGTCAGGCCCAGCGCGTCGCATTGGCGCGCGCCATGTTCGACGATCCAGCCGTGCTCGTGCTCGATGAGCCCAACTCGCATCTCGACGCGGCGGGCGAGGCGGCTCTGATTGATGCGCTCAAGGTCGCCAAGGAGCGCGGCGCCATCTGCTTCGTCATCGCGCATCGCGCGGGCGTCATCAGCATTTGCGACAAGCTCGCCGTGATGCATGGCGGCCAGATCATCGAGTTCGGCCCGCGCGACAAAGTGACGGCCAAGCTCGCCGCGAATGGCGACATGCGCGTGCCGGCGCAAAACTCGACCAGCCAGCAGGCGGAGGCCTGAGCCATGGCCAAGCGAAGCCGCAAACGCAACGCCAATGACGTGACGAGCGACAGCGCCTGGCGCGAGGGCCGCACGGGGCTGATGATCATCATATTGTTCTTCGGCGGATTGATCGGTTTCGGATCGCTTGCGCCGCTCGACGCCGCCGTTGTCGCGCAAGGTTTCGTCCGCGTCTCCGGCAACCGTGTCGTTCTTCAGCACAGGGACGGCGGCACGATATCCCACGTCAATGTTGAGGAGGGCGAGGCGGTCTCGCGCGGTCAGGTGCTGCTCGACTTGTCCACGACCGAGCTGCGAGCGCGTGAGCGTTCGCAATTCGCCCGCGTCATCGAGTTGCAAGCCTCGCGCGCGCGGCTTCTCGCGGAGCTCGCAGAGGCTGAGACGATTGAAGCGCCTAACGCGTGGGCGGATTTGAGCGCGGAAGACCGCGCGCAGGCCGATGCCGTGTTGGCCCGCCAGCAGCGCCAGATGGATGGGCGCTACGAGTCGTTGCGCTCGCGTATTTCCGTGCTCGAACAACGCGAGTCTCAGCTTGAAGCGCGCATACAAAGCTATGAGGAACAAACCGAAGCGGTCGAACTGCAGGCGCGTCTGATCCGCGAGGAAATCCGAGGTTTGCGCCAGCTCGAACGTAATGGCTTTGCGCCGACTTTGCGCGTGCGCGAGGCGGAGCGAAATGAGGCTGAGCTGACCGCGCGACTGGCGGAACTCCGCGGGCTCGCTGAACAGGCGCGCGAAGCGATTGGCGAGTCGGAGCTCGAAGCTTTGTCGGTCACCGATGCGCGGACTGAGCAGATCGAAGAAGAGCTGCGCCAGATCGACACGCAGCTCGCCTCGCAATTGCCCGAGCTTGAATCCGTGCGCAGCCAAATAGCGCGCGCTCAGCTGACCGCGCCGGTCGCGGGCGTCGTCGTCGGGCTCGAGTTCTTCAACGAAGGCGCCGTCGTTCTGCCGGGCGAGCGCGTGCTCGACATCGTGCCCGAAGGTCATCCCTTAGTTATCGAAGCGCGGATTGCGCCGCGGGATGCGGATAATCTATGGAACGGTCAGGCGACGGATGTTCGCTTCGCCGCCTTTGAGGGGCGTCAGATCCCGATGGCGCGCGGCGAGGTTACGCGGCTCTCCGCCGACAGTTTCGAAGATGATCGCACGGGGCTTACCTATTTCACGGCCGAGGTCCAGATCGAAAGCTCTGAGCTGGAACGTCTGTCGCGCGCAGCCGGCGTCGACGAATTGCCGATGCGCGCGGGCCTGCCGGTCGAAGTGATCGTGCCGCTGCGCTCTCGCACGGCCCTGCAATATCTGGTCGAGCCGTTGAACCGCTCGATCTGGCAGTCCTTCCGCGAGCATTAATCCGTAAAGCGAGCTATCGGCGGTTCAGTCCGTGTCGGCAGTGGGAGGGACGACGCCGGCTTGCGCGTTTGAGCGCGGCCCCGGCGCGAATACGAGCGGCGCGCCCGCCGATCGAGCCTCACCCTGAAGCGTGAAAATGATGCGCGTCAGGCGCGGCGGCCTTTGCGCATCGGCCCAGTTTTCGCGCCAGACGCGCTGTCCTGAAGAACCCAGCCCGAGATAGGAAAACTCGACCGCCGCCAAATCCGTGATCAGCGTTTCCATGCGAACGTCGCCAGCGGGTGCGGCGCGGTCCGGCGTCAAACGCACGGTCGTCAATTCGAGCGCGAAAGCGCCGTCCTCAATCTGGCGTTGCGCGAGCCGGACGCCGTAATAGCCGCCATCGACGCCATCCTCGCGCATGGTGAACTCAAACCCGAAGCGCCCGCCGGAAAAGGGCGGCGCATTCGCGCTCGCCGAAGCGCTGCGCAAGGCGTTGG
>JAUIEH010000100.1 GCA_030428405.1 Alphaproteobacteria bacterium | reverse complement strand
GCTACGATTTCGGGCACGGATATTCTGTAGACGCCTCGTGGCAGAGCTTCCGCAATGAAGCCGTCGAGCCGGACAATCCCCAGGGCCAAAGCGTCGATGACGGATCGCCGACATTCAACACGGTCGATAAGACGACGCAGAGCGACACTTATCGCGCACGCTTCGTCGCTGCACCGCGTCATCTGAGCTGGCTCGACTTCTCGCTCACGGCCTATCGCACCGAAACCTCCGTGGAGGAGGCCGAGCTGACGACGTCGCGCGTGACCTCGCGCGAAATCGACACGACGGGCGTGTCCGCGCGCAACGCGATGGATTTCGATTTAGTAGGTGCGCAGCACACTTTCACGCTTGGCGCTGACTGGTATCGCGACGAGCAGACCGGTCGCGACAACACGACGGTCGACGGCGCGCGCCCTGGCGTTCCGAGTGCGGAGTCAAATTTCTACGGCGCATTCGCTCAGCTTGAATCGACATTCGAGCGTCCCTTCGGCGCGCCGGGCCGGCTGATCGTCATTCCCGGCGTGCGCGTGGACCGTTTTGAAAACGCGGCCGACGGCGTCGCCGGTTCGAACAATGAGGACGAGGCGGTCTCGCCGCGCATCGGCGCGACTTATCTGCCGGTTGAGTGGCTGGCTTTGTTTGCAAGCTGGGGCCAGGCTTTCCGCGCGCCGAACGTCAATGAGCTTTATCTCGACGGCGTTCATTTCGAGATTCCGCATCCGATCCTTGGTCCGACAGGCCCGGCGGCGCCGAATTTCTTCATCGCCAATCCCAATCTGGCGCCGGAAGAATCGGAATCGGTGGAGTTCGGCTTTGGTCTGAATTTCGACGATCTGGTCGCCCCCGATGAGAGCCTGTCTCTGCGTGCGTCCTATTTCGAATCCGAGGTCGACAATCTCATCGACCTCAATGTCGACTTCACCTTTCCGTCGACATGCTTCGCCCCGCCATTCCAGCCGTGTACTTCGGGAACGACGAACAGCGCCAATGTTGCGATGGCGGAGCTGGAGGGCTATGAGCTTGAAGCCTTGTTTGACAGTCCGCGCGTCAGGCTCAGCGCCGCGCTCTCTCATATTGACGGGCGCAATGTGACGACGGGCGCGCCGCTGACGAGCCTGACGCCGACGCGGCTCAATCTCGATTTCCGCTATCGCTTCCTTGCGTCCAATCTTGCTTTGGGCGCGCGCATTCAGATTGCGGATGAACACGATAATGTCGCAACGCTCGCAGAAGTGCGTCCGGGATATGCGGTGGTTGATCTTTATGGCTATTGGCGTCCGGAATTCGCACCGCGCCTGCGCATCGACGCCGGCATCGATAATGTGTTCGATACGGACTATGAGCGGGTATTCGCAGGCGTTTCCGAGCCCGGATTTAATCCGCGCATCGCCCTGAGCTACCAGATCGGCGGCTAAGGCTCAGCCGTCATCCTTAGGCGGCTGACGCAGCTTCTTGACGCCCGCGCGGCGAGACTTGGCCTCGATCCGGTCACGTTTCGCCCGCGCGGGCGTTTTCGTTTTTAAGCGCTTTTTCGGCGGGCGCGCGGCGGCGCGCAAAAGCGCGACCAGACGCATGCGGGCGGCTGCACGGTTGAGCGCCTGGCTGGCGCGGCCGCGCGCGGTCACGATGATGACGCCGTCCTTGGTCGCCTTGGCGCCCGCCAGCTTTTCGAGCCGCTGGCGGACGTCGTCGGGAAGGTTGGCAGAGTTGCGCGCGTCAAAGCGCAACTGCACCGCGCTTGAAGTCTTGTTGACGTGCTGGCCGCCGGGACCGCCGGCGCGCACGAAGCTTTCCTCGATCTCGTCTTCGTCGATGACGAGCGTGTCGGTGACGTCGATCCGTCGCCCCATGGCCCATTTCTCCGCGTGAATTTTTTATGTCAGCGCCCGGCTGAATTGGTTTTCTCCGTTCAACTATCAGATTCTCATCAGCTATCGGATTGCGGTGTTCAGTGACGCTGATATTGAGCTGTGTGCTTCTCGCAACACCGCCGCGCATGCGCCTCAGCCCTAGTCGTTTCAAGCTGTGCGCCGGCGTTCGCGTGTTCTATCGAGACGTCGCTGCCGCGTGGCGGGCGAAAAAAGCTCCGCAAACAAGAACAAGCGCAGGCGCACGGATGAATGGGTTGGGAAGCGGCGCAAGGAGCGTCCGCGGCCCGCTGTTGCTGTTCCGAAAAGCGCAAAGAAAACAGTAGCTTGTGGATAAGTCGGCTCGCCTCGGCTGTTCCAGCGTCGTGTCAAATATCCGTTAAAATCCTGTGATACGCCACGGCCATCGCTCGGAGGCGCAATGCGTCCATCTGTGTGCGACATATTTTTGTTGAATGGTCTGGGCTCTTTGGGGGGCAACCCATGAAAGTAACGGCACATTGGCAGCGCCTGCTCTTGGCAGGTGTTGCGGGTCTCGCGACGGTCGCGTGCTCCGATACGGAAATTGATTCACCGGGCGCGACGACTGCACCGCCGCCGCCGGCCACATCGCCGCCTCCGCCGCCTCCGAGCACGGATATCGCGCTGCAGCCGACATCGTGCCCCACCAACACGACGCGCACGACCATCGCCGCCGGCTCCGCCGGTTCGGCGACTATCGCCGTTTGCGCGCTGCCGGCTGATCTGCCCGCGGGCACGACCACGATTGGCGGCGTCGGCCAGTATTTCGCGCTTTCCGACGCCACGTTTATCGGCGACGGCGAAACGCTCACCATTCTGCCTGGCACGACGGTGTTCGGTTCAGAAAATGCGCATGCGCTGATCGTTTCGCGCGGCGGCATGCTCAATGCGGCCGGCACGCAAGCGAACCCGATCGTCTTCACCAGCCGCGCCGATGTTGAGCTTCAACAAGACGGCGTCGCCGGCAATGAGCGCGACGCCTCATCGACGGCGGCCCAGGAATGGGGCGGTCTTGTCATTAACGGCCGTGCGCCGATCAATGATTGTAACTCGGCTGTCGCCGGCGGCTCCGCTGGCTGCGAGCAGTCGGGCGAAGGATCGTCGGGCCTTTATGGCGGCGATCAGCCAAACGACAGTTCGGGCACGCTGCAATATGTCCGCGTGATGTATGCCGGCTTCCAGATCACCGGCAATAACGAGCTGAACGGCATTGCGTTCCAGGGCGTTGGCGACGGCACCACCGTCGACCACATTCAGGTTCACAACAATTCCGACGACGGCGTCGAATTCTTCGGCGGCACGGTCGACGTGAACTATCTCGTCGTCACCGGCGCGGAAGACGACGCCATCGACTGGACGTCGGGCTGGACCGGCAGCGTTCAGTTCGCGCTCGTTCAGAACACGGGTCGCGGTGAAAACGGCATCGAAGCCGACAACCTCGAAAACGATGAAGACGCCACGCCGCGTTCGAACCCGAACCTTTCGAACTTCACCTTCCTCGGCGCTCCGTCGTCGAATGCGGACGGTTCGCAAGGCGCGCGCATCCGCCGCGGCACGGGCGTTCGCCTGATCAACGGCATCATCGTCAATTGGGACGAGCACGGTCTCGACGTGGATTCGGCTGCGACCTTCGCGCTCGCGGCTGCGACGCCGGGCTGTTCGCTGAACCCGGCCGACGCCGATGTCGCGTTCGGCTCGCTCTTCCTCGCCGGCAACGGCGTGGTCGGCGGCGACCCGCAAATCGACGGCGATGACGGCGACGGCGACACTTCTGCGCTGACCGCTCAGTGCAACGACATCGTCACCAATCTGCCGTCGACGCTCGTCGACACCTACTTCCCGGGCCCGAACGAAACCGGCATGAACGCGGTCGATCCGACCACGGTCTCCACCGATTTCTCCGCAGCCAGCTATGTCGGCGCGTTCTCGCCGGCGGAAACGACGTCGAACAACTGGGCGGCTGACTGGACCTTCGGTCTGTTCGCGGACGACGATCCTGATTGTCCGACGCATCCGAACGTCACGCAGACGAACAACTCGGTCCTTGGACGTCGCATCTGCCAGATTTCGAGCCCGATTCTCGACGATCTGCAGCTCGTCCGCGGCGACGCGCTCATCTACGAGCTGACCGAGGCGGTGTTCGTCGGCCGTGACGCCGGCGGCGCCACGCCGGACCCTGCGGTCCTCACGATCGACCCGGGCGTCACGCTGTTCGCCGGTTCCGGTGATGCGCTGATCGTCACGCGGGGTTCTGAGCTTCGCTCGAACGGCACCGCCGCTCAGCCGGTCATCATGACCTCGGTCGACGACGTCAACAATAATGGCGACCGCACGACGGCCCGCGAAGAGTGGGGCGGCCTGGTCATCAACGGCTTCGCCGAAATCAACGACTGTAACGCAGCTGTCGCCGGCGGTTCGGCGGGCTGTGAGCAGAACGGCGAAGGCGCCTCCGGCCTATATGGCGGCGACGACAACACCGACAGCAGCGGTAATCTGTTCTACACGCGCGTTCAGTTCGCGGGTAACCAGATCACTGGCTCGAACGAGCTCAACGGCATCGCCTTCCAAGGCGTCGGCAACGGCACGCAAGTGGACTATGTTCAGGTCCACAACAATTCCGATGACGGCGTCGAGTTCTTCGGCGGCGCGGTCAATGTCAGCCACTTGATCCTGACCGGCAACGCCGATGACAGCGTCGACTGGACCTCGGGCTGGACCGGCAACATCCAGTACCTGATCGTCCATCTCGACAACACGTCGGAAAACGGCATTGAAGCCGACAACCTCGAGAATGCGGAAAATAGCCTGCCGCGCTCGAACCCCTCGATCTCCAACGCCACGTTTATCGGCACGGTGTCGGGAAATGGCGACGGTTCTCAGGGCGCGCGTCTGCGTCGCGGCACGGGCGTGCGGATCGTGAATTCGATCTTCACGAACTTTGACGCGGCCGGCGGCGGCGCCTTCGACATCGACAGCTCGACCACGTTCGATCTGGCGGCGGCGACGGCGGGTTGCGACCTTGACCCGACGAGCCTGGATGTCGCGTTTGACTCGCTCGTCCTGACGAACGACTCGAACCTGGATACGGACGGCGACAGCTCGTCAGGCGAATCCACGGCGACGATCCTTGCTGCCTGCAACAACATCGTCACCGGCGCCTTGGGCGCTTCGACGCTCAACGGCTACTCGTTCTACCCCACGGGCTCGACGGTCTCTGATCCGATCGGCGTCGTTCCGGGTACGTTCGAAGACGCCGCGAGCGCGAACGCCATCGACCCGTCGACGGTCAACGCGTTCTTCGACGCTTCGGCCGCCTATGTCGGCGCCGTCGAGGACGCCAACGACACGTGGTATCGTGGTTGGACGTACCAAGACGCTCCGTAAGCATACCAACATACCCGGGCGGGCTTCCGAGCCCGCCCGGGATTTTCTTTATTTTACCGAAATGCGCCTGGGGCGTTTGGGGGAGTGTGGGGACCATGCCGGTCAAGCCGTATAAAAGATCATCGGCGCTCAATCTGACGACGGCGCTCGGGGTCGTCGCAGCAATTGCGGCGACATCGTCCGTTGCAACAGCGCAGGACGAGCCGCCGCCGGAGCGCGAAGTCATCACCGTCACGGGCAGCTTCATTCCTGAAGAGCGCCGCGACACATCCGAAATTTCCGCAGTCGTCGACGTTGACGATTTCGCGCAGCGCGGCGACGCCGACGCAGCCGTCGCGCTTCAGCGCGTCACCGGCCTTTCGATCTCGCGCGGCCGCTTCATTTTCGCGCGCGGTCTGAATGAGCGCTATTCCAACGCGACGCTCAACGGCTCGCCGCTGCCGGGCCCCGAGCCTCTGCGCCGCACCGTGCCGCTCGATTTGTTCCCGACCTCGGTGCTCGAATCCGCGCTCGCCCAGAAGACCTGGTCGCCGCAATATTCCGGCGAATTCGGCGGAGCGGTGATCGATCTGCGCACGCGCACATTGCCGGATGAAGGCTTCATCCAGTTCGGCATTTCCGGCAGCGCCAACTCCGAAACGACTTGGGAGTCGGGCCTGCTCTATGACGGCGGTCAGGAAGACTGGACCGGCTTCGACGACGGCATCCGCAACCGGCCGTCCGAACTCGCCGCGATTCGCGGCGTCAGCCGTGTCGGCGACGTGCCGGTGGGATCGCCTGAGCGCGAAGCCTTGTCGCGCAGCCTGGAAAACGACGCCTCGCTTTGGGTCGTGCAGCGCGGCGACATTCCCGCGAACGGCTCGGCCTCGCTCACGCTCGGCCAGCGCTTTGATTTCAGCCCGAACATCTCGATGGGCATTCTTGCGTCGGGCGGCTACAGCAATGAGTGGCAGACCCGCAACGGCATTCGCGGCGCAGGCGGCCGCATCGGCACCGGCGGCGTTTTGATCGAACGTCAGGATCCGTTCGAGCTCTTGGCCACCCAAAACACGATCGGTCTGAATGGTTTTGCGACTGTCGGCTTCGATCTGTTCGACAACCACCAGATCAGCTTCACCGGCCTCGCCGTGCGCGCGACCGAGAAGGAAACGCGCCGGATCCAAGGCATTTTCGTCGAGCCGGGCGATCAATTCATTCGCCAGGACAGCCTGGACTGGTTTGAGCGTCAGGTCTGGACGACCCAGGTTCAGGGCACGCATCTCTTCCCGAATTTGAACGACATGGAGTTGTCCTGGCGCGCTTCGTATTCGGAAGGTTTCCGCGATGCGCCGTATCAGCGTCAGATCGCTTATGTGCGTCAGCCGGATGGCTCGTTCCTTTATCAGGGTGAAGACAACTCCACGAACTTCTCCTACATCCAGGATGATACGACGGATTGGGGCGTGGACGTTCGCTGGCCGTTTGATTTCGGTCTCATCTCGGGCGACGTTTTGTTCGGCTATGCCTATACCGAGCGCGACCGTTCCGCGGATGTGCAACTGCTTGAATATCAGCTCGTCAGCGATCCGGGTCTGCGCGCGCTGCGCGCCGACCTCATCTTCCAGCAGCCGGGCGTAAACCTGATCGAAACCGGCGGCGCGTTGTTCCCGGAAGCCTATCTCGGCACGATCGAGACGGATGCGGGCTATTTCGGCCTCGACATGCAGTGGGGCGAAGGCATTCGCGTCTCAGTCGGCGCACGTTACGAAGACAGCATCGAAGCGGTCGACAGTTTCAACTTCGGCGACGATCCGGCGACGAACTTCGTCGAAGGCGTCATCGAGGAAGAATATCTGCTTCCCGCCGCAACTGTGACGTTCACGCTCGCTGATAATCTTCAGCTGCGCATGGGCTATTCGGAAACGATCATCCGCCCGCAATTCCGCGAACTGGCGCCGACGGAGTTCTTGAACACCGAGACGGACGAATTGTTCTTCGGCAACCCGTTCCTGGTCGACACCCAGATCCGCAACTACGACATGCGGCTCGAATGGTATTTCGCGCGCGACCAGTTCCTGACCTTCGGCGTGTTCGAGAAGGACCTGCGCAATCCGATCCAGGAATATGTCGCAACCGAGCGCGACGGCTTCCGCACGACCTCGTTCATCAATGCGCCGGAAGCGACGCTGAGCGGCGTCGAGTTCGAGTTTGAACGCCTGTTCGAGCTGGGCGAAATGTTCGACAGCTCGTCGTTCCTCGCGCCGTATACGGCTGTTTTCCGCGCCAATTACACTTACGCGCAGAGTGAAATCACGGCCAATGGCGACGTCTTCATCAATGGCGATCAGGCCAGCCCGACGCGCGCGGTGCGCAATGCGGCCACGATCATCGAAGACGGCGGCCGGCTGTTTGGTCAGTCCGACCATCTCTTCAATCTGCAGTTCGGCTACGAAAATTACGAGGCGCGCTCGCGCGGCTTCGTGCTTGTGAATTTCGCGAGCGACCGGGTGCGCACGGCGGCGAATGTCGCCTCGGGCCAGCCGGCGATTATCGAAGAGCCGCCGACCAGCGTCGATTTCGTGTATTCGCGTGAATTCGACATTCGTTCGAACGAGCTGGAATTCGGCTTCAACGTCCGGAACATTTTCGGCGACAGCTACGAAGCCTATCAGGAAGGCTCCGGTGTTCGGCTGCCGATCGACAGCTATGAGCTGGGCACGTCGCTCGGTCTCAGCCTGCGCGTGAGGCGCTAAAGGTAAGACGCCCGGGCGCGGAAACGTGTCCGGGCGCTGAAATGGGTGAAAGCGTAAGCCGCGGCCGATCGAAGATCGTCGCGGCCTGCGCCGTTTCTAAAGGCGCCGACGATGCAGCGGCGTCATGCCCGGCGAAACGGGTGGGGCAAGGGGGATGAATGGCGGGGACGGTCTCGCTTGGTGGACGGAATAATGCAG
>JAUIEH010000099.1 GCA_030428405.1 Alphaproteobacteria bacterium | reverse complement strand
AGCATCAGCAAGGGGCCGTAAACGCGCGCCTGAAAGGCGTCGAGGACTTCCTGGACGCTGAGATTTTCGTCGATCTCGGCCTGTTCGCGCAGAACGCAGATCACTTCGGCAAGTCGCACGCACGCCTCCCTTGGCGAGGCGCCATTCCGACATGCTTCGCCGCTGAGGTCACGCGCTTTGGACGAGGCCCTCTCCGCGCGCGCGCAAGCGAAAGGCGTGATACGCGCTCCCGGCAATGAGCGCCGCCGTCGTCACGATCGAGCCCTCCGGGCCGAACGCGCCGCCGGAGATGACCGAGGCGCCTGCGCGGTCGATGTCTACGATGAGCGCGTCGACGGCCGGCGGCAGGCCGGAGACTTCAATTTCGAAGCCTGTCATCAGCGCCCAGTTCCAGCCGGCATGCCACCCGCACGCGCGCCAGATGTTTTTATCGTCCAGCGCCATCAGCGACATGTAGACGCCGAATACGCCGACATTGGCGATGGCCAGCCAATTGATCTCGGGCAGATTGGCGGCGTGCAGCAGGCCGAAGACGGCGGAGTTCAAGATGACCGCGAACGCCAGGCCCCAGCGCGGTCCAATCGCCGACATCATCCAGCCGCGAAAGACGATTTCCTCCGTGCTCCCCTGAATTATGAAGCCTGCGAGCAGAGCCGCGGTCCAGGCGAGCATGACGGGCTGAGCAAAGCTCGGCGCCCAGTCGATGATGACTGCGCCGCCAAAGGCGACGATGCCCGCGCAGACCGCAAACACGAACACGACGCCGAGCACCAGTCCGAATATGAAGCGCGCGAGCGGGTGCGGGCCGCCCAGTCCGATGGAGGCGAAGCTGCGTCGCTCGACAAAGGCGGTGTAGGCGAATGTCAGAGCCGCTGCGCCGATAAACGGAATCAGCAGCACGACCAGAATGGAGCGCGGCTGCGCCGGATCGAACTCGCCAAGCGACGGCATGACGAGCGATATGGCGAGCGCTGCGCCGATGACGCCCACTAGTGTGAAGGCGATCGCCAGGACCGGCGTCAGCAAGGCCCATGTCGCCCAGCGTCGCGGCGCATCCGGCGCGAACGCAAATTTCGGCGCGATGAGCTTCATCCCTGCGCGCGCCGCGCTGTGCTCCGTGACCAGATGAAGGCGGCGATGCTGGCGGCGACGCCGAACAATGCGAGCTGTACGCTCACCTGCATCATGGATGCGCTCTGCTCATCAACGCCGGTATTGGCTTCCAGCGCCTGGGCGAATGCTGTTGCGAGAGATTCATCCGAGGTGACAACCAAGGCGACAAGCGACAAACCGATGGCGGTGACGTTGAAGCCGCCATGCAGTCCGCATGCGCCATAAATGCCGCGCTCGGTCAGCGCCCAGAACGCCGCCACAACGCCAAGCGCAGTGACGGCCGCTACGCCCATAAGACCGAAATCGACGCCGACCATGAAGAAGTGAAAGTGCAAAAGGCCGAAGACGAGCGAACTTGCGAAAACGGCTGCGACTCGCGTCCAGCGCGCCGCAAGGCTCGACATCAGCCAGCCGCGCATGACGATTTCTTCCGCCGCGCTTTGAATAAGAAAAATGACAATGACGGCGGCAAGCGCGAGAATAACCTCCGTCTCCTGAAGACGCGCCCAGTTTGGCTCGCCCTCAAGCTCCATGCCCGTCATGTCCACGCCTGAAAGTCCAAGCGCGAGCCCTGACAGGACCATGAGCAAGATCGCCATGCCGACACCGGCGCCGAGGCCGCGCAGATAGCGAACGAAGCCCGACGGGCCGGAAAACCCGATCGAGGCGAGCGAGCGCCGCTCGAACGCCTTCGCCATCAGGATCGCTGCGCCGATCATCAGCGGAAACTGAATGGCGATGGCGATGAGCAGAATGAAACCCATCGACTCGGTCGCAGGCAGAGCGCCCGGCTCGGTGTTCGCAAGCAATTCCGGCGACATCAGCAACGGCACTATGGCAGGAATCGCGGCCAGAAAACTGGTGACCAGGAACAAGCCGATTGCGAGGATGATGGCGAGCGCGCCGGGGAATATTTTAGCGTCAGGCGATATCCGGCCAAAAATGCTCGGCCAGTTAGCGGCGGGCGCTGCTGGTTCGGCGACGTCGCTCATAAATGCTCCTCAATCGCGCAGATTTGGCGCAGGACGGGCCGGCGCTTTTTAACGCCGGCCCGGTAGATCGTTCACCCCGTCACGCTCGGCGCAGGCGCAGCCGCGTCAGGATTGGCCGCGCCCGGATACAAGGTCCGATACGCAACGGCGCCGATGCCGGTCCAGGCCGAATAGAACAATATGGTCATGACGGCGTAGACCAACGAGCCGACGATCAACGCCGGGCCGAATGCGATCGAGCGCATGGCGTCATACACTTCCGGGTCGAACCCTGCGCCGCCTGTTGTCGTATTCAGATCTGCGCCGGCGGCGACGGTTCCGAAAATCGCGAACAAGACCACGAACATGAGGATGGTCTGCGCCACCATCATAACGATGTAGAGCAGAAGATAAGCGCCGAAGATCGACCAGAACTTGCCCTTTGTGGTCGGCCAGACCTCGAAAATGACAAAGCGGCCTTCGCCCACGCTCGCCGCCGCCGCAGGGGTCAACCGGCAGCCGATCCAGATGAACAGGCAGAAGCCGATGATCACGCCAAGCGCCATGATGACGCCGCCGATCGCAGCCATGCCAGCTTCGCCTCCCGAGCCCGCCATGACCACGCTGCCGACAACCATGCCGCCGATCGAAGCGCCGACAAGCGGCAGATAGGCGACCAGACCGACAACGATGAACACGATGAGCATGCGAAGCTCGTCCATGCCGAGCTTCAAGCCCAACAACCAGCCGCGCGATTGTCCGAAAATGTTCGAGCGGTAGAGCGCGCCGAAAATCACCATCGCCAAGGCCAGCGAAGCGAGGAAGATCGGGCCGATGCCGGAATAAAAATCGAGCATGAACGCAAGCGTCTCAGCGTCGCTCATCGTTCTCGGCTCGAAGGATTGCTCCAACAAATCAGCGTAAAGCGGCACGACGCTCATCGCCGCCCAGGCCGCGAACGCCGTCATCAGCAAGATAAGCCCGAGCACCGTCAGCGGATCGCGCTTGATGATGCCGAAGCCGTGAAAGGCTGCGACGGATGCGGAAAACTCTCTCATGTTCGGCTCCTCGCCTCTTCCTCTTTGCGCCGGCGACCCTGGCGGCCGCGTCGACTACGAACATGACACGGCTTGCATGACGATCGCATGGCTCAATTGGGGCGACCAAGCGGGTTCCCCCTTTTCTCGACGCGCCAAGCCCTTCAAATAGGACTCATGACGACAAACCCGGTTCATATCATCGGCGGCGGGCTCGCCGGCTCGGAAGCCGCCTGGCAACTTGCGCGCGCAGGCGTGCGCGCCATCATCCATGAGATGCGGCCCGTCCAGACCACGCCCGCGCATCAAGGCGAGGGGCTCGCCGAGCTGGTCTGCTCCAATTCGTTTCGCTCCGACGACGCAGAACAAAACGCGGTGGGGCTCCTGCACGAAGAAATGCGGCGCGCGGACGGGCTGATCATGCGCGCGGCCGATGAGGCGCGCGTGCCCGCCGGCGGTGCGCTCGCTGTTGATCGCGAAGCGTTTTCCGAGCGCGTCACTGCAGCGCTTGAAGCCGAACCTCTGATCGAGGTGAGGCGCGAGCATGTCGACGCTCTGCCGCCGGATGACTGGGACAGCGTCATCATCGCGACAGGCCCGCTCACCAGCGCGCCGCTGGCCGATGCGATACGTGGGCTGACGGGTGAGGATGCGCTCGCCTTTTTCGACGCCATCGCGCCCATCGTCCATGTCGACAGCGTAGACATGGACAAGGCCTGGTTTCAGTCGCGCTATGACAAAGGCGAGACCGAGGCCGACAAGGCGGCTTATCTCAATTGCCCGATGGATAAGGACGAATACGAGGCGTTCATCGACGCCCTTCTGGCCGCGCCTAAAACTCAGTTCAAGGACTGGGAAAAAGATACGCCCTATTTCGAAGGCTGCCTGCCGATCGAAGTCATGGCCGAACGCGGCCGCGAGACCTTGCGTCACGGACCGATGAAGCCGGTCGGGCTGACCAATCCGCATGCGCCCGAAACCAAAGCTTACGCCATCGTCCAGCTACGTCAGGACAATGCGCTGGCGACCTTGTTCAACATGGTCGGCTTTCAGACAAAGCTTGCTTATGGCGCCCAGACCGAGGTCTTCAAAATGATCCCCGGTCTGGAGAATGCGCGCTTCGCACGCCTCGGAGGCATTCACCGCAACACCTTCCTCAACGCGCCCAAATTGCTCGATGAGACGCTGCGCCTGCGCGCAAGCCCGCGTCTGCGCTTCGCCGGACAGATCACGGGCTGCGAGGGCTATGTAGAATCCGCCGCCATGGGTCTGCTCGCCGGACGCTTCGCCGCAGCGGAACGCACGGGCGCGCCGTTCAATGCGCCGCCTCCGACAACAGCGATGGGCGCGCTGCTAAGCCACATCACCGGCGGACACCTCGAGGGCGCCAAAGGGGCGTTCCAGCCGATGAACGTCAATTTCGGGCTGTTCCCGCCGGTCGAGGCGCCGACCAAAGGCGAAGACGGCAAGCGGCTGCGCGGCAAAGCCAAGTCCATTGCGCGCAAACGCGCCTGGACGCAGCGCGCCCTCACCGATTTCGATGACTGGCTGCAAGCGACTGCGCAAGCACGCCCAATTCCCGCCCAATAGGCGCGCGAAATGCATGTCTCGGCGTTTTCTGACGCCGCGAGATGTCGGGGGTGAGGATGCGTGTGATTTCAATACATACTGCGACGAGCGCGCTTGTGTCCGGCGCGATCGCCACACTCGCCGTCGCTGCGGCTGCTTCCGCGCAAAAGGGTCCCTATCACGACCCACGCGACTGGATCCGCGCCGACGACCTCAACGCGTCCGTCAATGCAGAAGTCGCCGCCAACGCGGACCAGTTCTACGCCGAGCGCGATGCGGCTGCGAATGCGCGTGCGCGTTACGAGGCTGAGACGAGCGCGCATCGGCGCATCACCGCCATGACGCATTCAGCGCGCGCCGCCCTTGAAGGCGGCAACACAACACGCGCCTGCGAGCTTTATCGCGACGCCCTCGCCATAGACGATCAGGTCGCGCGGACTTATTTCTACCGCACGATCGAGTGGGTGAACGAGTATTGCTGAGCGTTCGACGCTGAGCTTTCCGAACAGCGTAACCGGGCGTCAGAGCGGCGCCGGGTACGCCGCAGACATTTTCTTAGGCGCCACCGCGCGCCAGCTTTCATCCAGCCAATCCAGCAAAAGCGCCTCGGGGACGTCGTCGTCCGCCTCGAACGTGCACGTCACCCAGCCCGACTTGCCGAGGCCGTAGCCGGTCGGCGCGGCGAAATCGTTCTCTAACGCCGCATCCGCGCGCCAGGGCAGCTTCAACGTCGTGGAAAAGCCGCCATCCTCCTTGGTCCAGAGAAAGCAGAACACTTTCTTGCCACGCACTTTGAACGCCGCCTCGCCCCAGGGGAAATCCTCAACAGTCTCCGGATAGCCGAGCGCCGCCTCGCGCAAGGCTGCGGCGGCGGGATGCATATCGGCTTGCGCCTTGCCTGCCTCGGTCTTCGCCATGGCGCGATGATAGTCGCGCCCGCCTTGCAATCAATCGCGACTTCGCGATGGACACGAGCGCGTCGGCGCGATTTGATGAGCCGACGCTAACATGCCGGCATTGGACGTATAATGACGACCATGAACGCTTTGGAACCGACGCATGAGCAGCTGGAGCGCTTCATCGCCTCCGGCGACGGCCCCGTGCACATGTTGAACCTCCTCAAGTTCCGCGACCGCGCCGAATATCAAGATGGCCGCGACGCAGATGTCAGCGGTCGGGACGCCTATTTCCGCTATGGCGGTCCGATGATCGAACTCGTCCGCAAAGCCGGCGGCGACATGGTGTTTTCCGCAGAAGTGGACGGCTTGCTGATCGGCGATGTGCCAGAGATGTGGGACATGGTCGCGATCGTGACCTACCCCTCCGCCGCGGTGATGGCCGAAATCACCCAGTCGCCTGAATTCCGCGAAATCGCGCCGCACCGAAAGGCCGGGCTCGCCGGTCAGCTCCTCATCCCCTGCCGCATGCCCGCGCAGGCCTCGTGAGTGCGAAGACGCTCGTTCCGCGTCTTTTGACGAGCACGCGCCTGCGCAATGGCGCGCGGGCCATGCGGGCCGCCGCCCGCGGCTTGCGCGGCGGCGCCAAACGCGCCGACATTTTCCTTCAGGCGGGCGATCCTTATTCAGAGCTTCTCGCCCAAGCCGCACTTCGTCTCGCCGAGCGCTACGGGCTCGACGTCGCCACGCACGCCGTATCGCCGCCGGATGTGTCCGCTGCGCCGCAGCCCGAGCTTCTCGCGGCATTTGCGCGCGAGGACGCCCGTATCATCGTGCCGGAATATGGCCTCACGCCGGATCAGGATACGCTCGCGCGCGATGCGGATACGTCGACCGGCGATGCGCTGCGCGCGAAGCGCGGCCATTATTCCAGCGCCATGACTTTGTTTGAGGGCGAATGGTATTGGGGCGTCGACCGGCTGCATTATCTCGAGGCGCGCCTCGGCGCGCGGCCCGATGAGATGTTGTTTGCGCCGCCGCGCGAGCCAAACGCCGCGAATGGCGGAGAGATCGAGTTTTTCTACTCGCTGCGCAGTCCGTATAGCTACATTGCGGCGATGCGCGTGTTTGATCTGGCAGAGCGCTGGAATGCGCGCGTGCGCCTGCGTCCGGTTCTGCCGATGGTGATGCGGGCTCTGCCCGTACCGCTATCCAAGCGCATCTATATCGTGCGCGACGCCAAGCGCGAGGCGGCGCGTTTCGATCTTCCCTTCGGCGCCATCGCCGATCCCGTCGGCGCGGGCGTTGAGCGCGGACTGGCGGTCGCGGTCAGCCAGGACCGCAATGAGACAGGCCGCGCGCCCGCCTTCATTCAAAGCTTTCTCAAGGGCGTTTTCGCCGAAGGCGTGGATGCAGCGGGCGACGGCCTCTATGCACTGGCGGCGCGCGCGGACATCCCTGCCGACGATGTGAACGCAGCGCTTGCCCGCGAAGATTGGCGCGAGACCATCGAAGCCAACCGCCAGGATTTATTCGCATCAGGATTGTGGGGCGTGCCGACATTCAAGGTCGGCGCGCGCGCGACCTTTGGTCAGGACCGATTATGGTTGGTCGGACGCTGGCTCAATGACGCCGCGGCCTGAGCCGCGCTTACGACCAGGCACGACTGAGAAACCAGAACGCGCCCAGACCCGCTAATATCGCCAACACGCCGCCGCGCGCCCAGACCAGAACGATGTCGGGCGCGACGCGGCGCAACAACGCTGCGCCGGCGAGCGCGGTTGCGACCATCACGACCTGCCCCGCCTCAACGCCGAGATTGAAGCCGACCAGAGCCGGCAGCAATGTTTCGCGTGATATCTCCGTCTCCAGAAGAAGGCCTGCGAAGCCGACGCCGTGGACGAGGCCGAAGCCCGTACTGATCAGCGGCGCGCCACTCCCGCCAACGCCGCCCGCATCAAGCCACGCCGCATAACACGCCGCCATCACCGCCAGCCCCGCCCAGACCGGCCACGCGATGGCGCCGCCGCTCAACACATTGACGCCGCCCAGAACGACAAGCGCGATAAAGACGAGATAAGCCCGCGCACCGGCGCTGCGTAGAACGCCTGCGGCCTCAGCGGCGACAAACAGGATCGAGAAACCGATCAGAGATTCGACGGCCGCGCCCGGCGGCGCGATCACGCCAAGAGCCGCAAGGCCCAACGTGACCGAATGGCCGAGCGTAAAGCCAAGCGTCACCGCCAGGAGCCGGCGCAGTCCCGTCACCAGCAATAATAATCCAGCGAGAAAAGCGAGATGGTCCGGCCCGGAGAGAATGTGCTCCACGCCGACAACGAAGTGGCGCAGCGCCGTTGCGCCGGCTGTGTTGTTCGCGGGCGCTTCTTCATCGAACACCGCGCGCGCGGCGGCGCCTGACAGCACGGCTTCGCGCCAGTCGCCATCCCGCATGCGTACACGCACGAAGTGGATGTGATTGGCCGAATATGGCGACAAGACCTCGACGCTGATCGCCAGCGCGCCTTCAGCGCTGGGGCAGCTCCAGGCGGTTTCCGCGCGCAAGCGGCCCTCGCCAATATTCTGTACTCGGACTCCATCCGCGCGTGCGCATGACCGCCCATCGCGCGCAACGCTGACGCCGCGCTCGACCTGCTGGCGTAGTGCGTCGAGCAAGGTCGTGCCGTCGGGCGCTGCG
>JAUIEH010000601.1 GCA_030428405.1 Alphaproteobacteria bacterium | reverse complement strand
GGCGGTCTCAATGTCTGCGACGAGGCTTATGCGGGCCTGTTCGGCGCGCCGCCCAGCGTGTTCATGCTCGGGCGCGATCGCGTCTACGCCGTCAGCGCGCGCCAGCTGCTCAGCGATTGACGGCGAGGTTCAGCGTCTGCGGAACGCGGCTGCTGCGATCAGGCCTGACGCCATGGCGAGCGCAACGGCTGTGATGCCGTAGATGATCGGGCGGTCATGGGCGAAGCTGTAAAGCCAGCGCTCCAGCCCGACTTTTTGCACGTTCAGCTGAACCGTGCGCCGCGCTTCCATCGCGCCGTCGCGGAACAAGAACACTTCGGCGGTGTATTCGCCGGTGGGCGAGCGTTCCGGCAAGGTCACTTCAGCGCGGAACAGGCCGCCGTCAAGCAGGTCGACGCCTTCCGGTTCGTCCCGATAAAGACCGTCGCGTCCGCTATCGCGCACGATGGCGCGGCGATACTCGGCGATGTTCGCCGCAACGCTGGCGCCGCGTTCGCCGACGGCGCGCAGCGGGGCGTGTTCTGCGCCTATGCCGAAGCGGCGCAAATTATTCGGCGGCGCGACAAGATTGAGCGGGCGCGTCGAGGCGGTGGCGTAATAAGCGGGCGCGCCCTCGAAGCGTGCGCCGGCGCCATTGATCCAAATGCCGAACGTGCGCCGCTTGCGCATCACGACCAGAGGACGTTCCGGACCGCGCACGACCACGACCACATCATCGCCCTCCATCAGGCCGCGCGCCACGCCGTAAACCGTGATGCGCGCGCCGGTGAAACGCGGTCCGATGCGGATGACTTCGTCGGTGAGCGCGGCCGCGATGGAGGGCGGCTCGGGCGGCCGAGGCGAGGGGCGCGGGCTTGGCGGGTCTTGCGCAAGCGCGCCAGAGGCGCCGGCGAAGAGGGCGAAGGCGAGGCTTATGGGGGTGAGCGTTCTCATAGCGCCGGCATCACGCTGAACAGATCAGACGGCGTGTTGACCAGGTCGAACAGGAGTTTCAGTCCGACCAAAAGCACCAGAATGGCCAGTCCGGCGCGCAGCTGATCGGCGGCGAAGCGTTGGCCGAAGCGCACGCCGAGCTGGGCGCCGATGACGCCGCCAATGATCAGCAGAAAGGCGAGCATGACGTCGACCGTCTGGTTCTGCGCCGCCTGCAGGAACGTCGTCAGCGCGGTCACGAACACGATCTGGAACAGTGACGTTCCGACCACGACATTTGTCGGCATGCGCAGGAGATAGATCATCGCCGGCACCATGATGAAGCCGCCGCCGACGCCCATCAGCGCGGCGAGCACGCCGACGGCGGCGCCGATCGCCAGAGGCGGGATGATGCTGATGGTGAGGTCGGAGCGTTCGAAGCGCGTCTTCCACGGAAGTGCGTCGATCCAGGCGCGCTTCTTCGGGCGTTCCGGCGCCACGCCCGCGCGCCGCCGGTCCATCGCGCGCAGGCTTTCAACCAGCATCAAGCCGCCGATCACGCCGAGGAACAGGACATAGGCGACCGCAATGAAGACGTCGATCTGACCGGTTTCGCGTAAGACGGAGAATATCTGAACGCCAGCGATCGAGCCGATTGTGCCGCCAGCCGTTA
>JAUIEH010000098.1 GCA_030428405.1 Alphaproteobacteria bacterium | reverse complement strand
GCGGCAGCCGTCGTGCTCAGCCGCGCCATCGACGATATTTCCGAGCTCAGCGGCGAAGCCGTCGGCGGTCTGCTCGGACGCTTCGGCGGCATCGTCGCCGGTCCGGTCATGGATGGTGCGGTCAACGCGCTGATGTCGCTGAAGATCGGCTATCTCGCCAAGAGCCGGTGTCGCGCGTTCGAAGCCTGGTCCGGCGAAGAAGCCCGCGCCGCCGCTGCAAATGTGTTCGAGCGCGTGCGCAAGGAATCCGGCTCAATCGCAGGCGAGCTTCTCAAAGCGTGCGGCGGTCTCGGAGCAGCAGCGGCGCGCACGGCCGAAAACACCGCTCAAGGCGCGCGCAACGCCTGGTCCGTCATCCAGGGCGTGTTCGTGAAAAAGAACGATCCGGCAGGCGATACGCCGCAATAAGCCGCCTATTCCGCGCCCGGGTCATCGGGCGGCCGCGAGGGATCATAAACCGTGCGGCGCGGCAGAGGATCGGGTTGCTCCTCGACCACAATTTCTTCCGTGTCCGTCGGACCTTCCAGCAGCAAATTCTCCGGCGCCGCCAGCGCGCCGCGCTCATAACGCTCATGGCGCGGATGAATCAGCTCGCCCGTATCGCCATAGGAATAAACCAGCCGCGCCCAGTCCTGAGCGGAGTAGCTGAACGCATCGCCTTCGGGATCGAGGTCCGACCAATCAGCCTCCCCGGGCGCGACGGCCGCCTCGCGCGCGAGAGCGCGGGCTTCTTCCATGCGCCCTTCGCTGACCGCGATGCGCGCCATCAGGCCGGATATGCGCGCCGTGCGAGGCTTCTCCGCATCAATGACGGCCTGCAGGGCTTCGCGCGCCGCGGCTGGGTCGCCTTTGTCCAGCGCATGCTCGGCGCGCAGAATTGCGCTTTCGCGATGTTCGGGATTGGCCTGCGCCAACCCGTCTATGCGTTTGTCGCGCGTCGCTTCAGGTTCGTCAGCAATCAGATCGCGATAAGCCAGTGCGAGGGCAGGATGCGGCTGCGCCGCCCAGGCGGTTTCGATGACGCTGGCCGCGCGCCACGTCTTGCCGCTCTTGGCGATCAAGCGCGCGGCGAGCGCAATGCCCGGCGCAAAGCCAGGGCTGAGGCTCGCGGCCTGTTCGGCAAGCTCGCGCGCCTTGGCGCCGTCTCTGCGCTCCAATTCGGCAGCCGCAGCAGTCAGCAACACCGTCCGCCTACGGCGCGCTATGAGATCGGGGACATGACGTCGACGCGCGCCCTGAGACAGGGTCTCCATCGCGTCATCCCATTTGTGCCCGCGCGTTTGCGCGTCGAACAGCAGATCGAACGCCCAGCGCGGGCAGGTCGGCGAAGCGAAGGCCTGCGAGGCGTGCACGATCGCCGTTTCAAAGTCGCGCCGGGAAATGGCGGCGGCAGCGAGACCGCGCCGGCCGACGAGGTCCGTGCGCGGATCAGCCAGCATGGCGGCGTATGTCGACTCCGCGCCGATCAGATCGCCCATCTGTTCGGCCGATTGCGCAGCGATGACACGCGGACCTGCGGCGTTGTCGAGCAGCGTTTCAGCGCGGCGCGCATCGCGGCGCGCGCTCGGCCCGTCGCCCGCCGCTGCAGACACAAGCGCGCTTTCCAGCGCTTCGAGCCCCTTCTCCCGCCTGCGCCGGCGACCGCTATCAGCAATGCGCGCCGGCAGTCGGAACACCCAGGCGGCGACGCCCGCAATCGGCAGGAGCATTAGAATCGAAAAGGCGAGATTTGCGAGCCGAATTTCGTACTCGGCGATGCCGACCGAAAAGCGAAACTCATTTGCGCCGGACGCCATCACGAAGACGAGCGCATAGAGCGCCGCCAGCAACAAGGCGATGATAACGCCAATCGCAACGAGAATGATTTTGCGCATCGCTTTAGCCGTTCGCCAGGCTGGCGCGGACATCGTCGAGCGCGGCTTCGAGCGTCAACCGCTCACGCGCCTGAGTGATCCAGCCATTTGCGGCGTCACGCGCGGGGCCCTGCAGGCGCTCCATTTCGATGACGCAGGCTTCCAGATCGTCCGCGGCGAGGCGCGCTTGAGCGCGCGCGAGAATGTCGCCGGTCGCCTGTGACTGCGGCGCATCGAGACGGCGCACTGTGACGACGTCGGCGATGGCGCGGCTGAGATGATCGACCACGCCGCCCTCGCCGCCACGTTCCGCGCGCCGCGCTTGACGCGCAACGGCGCCGAACATGGACGCAAGCTGCGCGCGCGAGGCCACGCCATCATCCGCCAGCGGACTAAGTGGCGCGAGCAGTTCTGGACCTTCGACATGTTCCGCCACAGCGGCCAGTTCCGTCGCAAACGGATGACCGGCGTCCGAGACGTTTTGAAGGTCGGCGATGGCGAGTGCGGCGGCAGCGCCGGCGCTGCGTCTGCCCACCGCCGTTGCAACACCTGTCAGGCGCCCCGCAAGCGAGGCGATCGCTTCGCCGTTCTGGGCGATCGAAGCTTCATGCGCATCGGAGCGCGCGTCGATTTCCGAAACGCGCAGATCCATGTCGGCGATGCGGTTCTCAGCGCTCGCAGAGCGCGCATCGATCGTCGCCACGCGGCTTGAGAGATTTGCGATATCGGCTGGCGAGGCGCGCGGCGCATTCGATGCTTCTCGCGCAATGCGCGTCGCTTCCGCCGTTTCTGCGGCGAGCGCATCCATGCGCGAGGCGAGCGCTGCGGCCATCTCCTCATCGCCGCCCGACGCGCCTGCCGCTTCGAGCGCAGACAGGCGCGCGCCGGCGGTAGCGTAATTTTCCTCAAGCGCTGCGATGTCCTGGCGGGTTTCGTCCGCGGCCGTCGCCTCGGCAAGACGTGTGTTCAGCGTATCAATTTCTGCACGCAGGGATGCGACTTCGGCATCCGAAGCGCCTCCGCCCGAACCGCCGCCGTCGAGCACGACGCCGCCAATTGCGCCGAGCACAGCCGCGCCGGCCGACATCAACGCAGCCATCAGCGGCGAAACGGAGCGCGCGCCGTGAGACGGCGTCTCGCGTTCGGCTGGTGCGAACTCCGCATCGATCGGCTCGTGTGCGGCGCCCGCGTCAGGACGTTCTTCGCCCGCGCCTTCTGGTCCGCCCTCATTCTCTGCCATGTCGACCGGTCTCCGATTCGCGTTTTCGGCGAATGCTACGCGTCGTTATAACTAGGCCTCAAGAGCGCGCCTGACAGCGCGACGAAGAGCGCATCCTCGGATGGGTTTTCCGCAACAGCGCGGGCCTTGAAATCAATGGCGGCGAGCGGCGTCAGCGCGCGCGCGCTGACGCCGACGGCGATGACGTTGCGACACCCCTTGAGCACGCTCGGATTGCGCGACGCCAGTGCGGCAAAGGTCGACGCTGCGCGCGCGGCCTGAAACAGGATGGCGTTCACGCGACCGGCGGCGATGTCGGAAAAGCGCGGCGGCGCAATTTCTGCGGCCTCGGCTGCGTAAGCGACATGTTCGCGCAGTTCGAATCCCGCCTCGCGCAACAGTCCTGCGAGATCGACCGCGACGGCTTCAGCGCGCAAATAAAGCAGCGGGCCTGCCGCTGCATCGGCATTCTCTGCGATAAATTCAGCAAGACCGGTCGCATCACCGGGTCCAACCGCCACATCAGATGCGCCGCAGGCGCGCGCCGCGCGCGCGGTCGCCTCGCCGACCGCATAGACGCGCTTCCGGCTCATATCACCGGCGGACATCGCGAACGCCGCATTTGCGCTGGTCAAAATGACCGCGGCCGCCTCGCTGAAAAGTTCTGGCTCGGGCGCCGGCCTTCGCCGCATCACCGACATCGGCGCATAAAGCGGGACCGCACCCCGCGTCGTCAGCCGCGCCATGGTCGCAACCCCGCCCGGCGATGCGCGGGTGACAAGGACGCGCGCGCCCTTCAAGGCGCGGTTTCGAGCGCGTCACCCGCCTCTTCGCGTATCTCGTCGCCAAACCGAGCGCCCAAGGCCGCCGCGTCTGCACGAACATTGTCGGACAGCGCAATTGTTTCATCGCGTGTCCAGGCGGACGAACCATCGAGCGCATACGCCGCCGCGCGCATGCGTAGCCGCCCCTCTTCGCGCTCGGCAAGCGCCGCGAGCGGCGTGCGGCATGATCCGTCGAGCGCGGTGAGAAACGCCCGCTCGGCTTCAGCGGCAAGCGCGCTGTCGTCATGCTCGATCGCGGCCAGAGCTTCGCGCGCGGTCGGGTCATTCTCTCTGCATTGCACCGCCACAACACCCTGACATGCCGCCGGAAGCATTTCTTCGGGCGACAGAACGCTCGCCGCCTCATGCGCAAGGCCGAGACGATTCAGACCGGCATGAGCCAGATAGGTCGCATCCGCCTCGCCGGCTTCGATTTTGGCCAGGCGCGTGCCGACATTGCCGCGCAACAGAACGATTTCGAGGTCGGGGCGGGCGTTGAGAGTCTGCGCTGCGCGACGCGCGCTCGCCGTGCCGATTTTTGCGCCTGCAGGCAGGTCGGACAGCGTCTGCGCTTTCCGGCAAATGAAAGCATCGCGCGGGTCCTCGCGCTCAAGAAAAGCCGCAAGGATAAAGCCCTGCGGCAGAACCACAGGCACGTCCTTCAACGAATGCACCGCGATATCGATGCGCCCGTCCGCCATCGCCTCGTCGAGTTCTTTTGTGAAAAGGCCTTTGCCGCCCGCCTCGAGCAAAGCGCGATCGGTGATGCGGTCGCCGCTCGTCTTGATGATTTCGATCGGCAGCGCGTCGGCCAGGTCTGAATCGGCGACGCCCCAGCGCTGGGCCAGTCGCGCCTGGGTCTCGTGCGCCTGAGCGAGCGCGAGCGGCGAGCCGCGCGTTCCGATGGTGAGGCGAGATTGCATGTGATCCAGTCCGGCGGTATCGGACGTGCACCATGAACGCAGCTTCCAACGCCGCGCAAGACGCCGCTCAGCCTTATCCACTCACCGTTCTCGGCATTGAATCGAGCTGCGACGACAGCGCTGCGGCGGTCATTCGCCGCCATCCTGACGGGCGCGTGGACATATTGTCCGACATTGTCTGGCGTCAGAATGACGAGCACGCCGCCTATGGCGGCGTCGTGCCGGAAATCGCAGCGCGCGCCCACGCAGAGCGCCTCGACGGCGTCGTCATCGACGCGATGCGCGCGGCCGAACTCGACTATGACGATCTCGACGCGGTCGCAGCCACCGCCGGTCCCGGTCTCGTCGGCGGGGTCATGGTCGGCTTGATGACCGCGAAGGGCGTGGCGGTCGCGCGCGGTCTGCCGCTTGTGGCCGTCAATCATCTCGAAGCGCATGCCTTGTCGCCGCGCCTGACCGAGACGCTCGAATTTCCCTATCTCGCCTTGCTGGTCTCAGGCGGTCACACGCAATTGGCGCTCGCTGAGGATGTCGGGCGCTATCGCAGGCTTGGCGCGACGATCGACGATGCGGCCGGCGAGGCCTTCGACAAGACGGCCAAGCTGATGGGTCTCGGCAATCCGGGCGGCCCGGCCATCGAGCAGCTCGCACGCAATGGCGATCCTGAGCGGTTCAAGCTGCCGCGACCGCTTCACGGCGCGCCGCATTGTGATTTTTCGTTTTCGGGATTGAAGACCGCGGTGTTGCGCGCCTGGCAGGACCTGCCCGCGCCATCGGCACAGGACCGCGCCGACATGGCGGCCAGCTTTCAGGAGGCCGTCGCCGACATCCTGTCGGAGCGCGCCCGCAATGCGATGCGCCAGGCCGCCGACGCAGGCGCGCGCGTGATCGCTGTCGTGGGCGGTGTTGCGTCGAACGCCCGCTTGCGCGCCGCATTGAACGCCGCTGCTGCGAATGAAGGCTTCTCGCTTATCGCTCCGCCGCCGAAATGGTGTACCGACAATGCAGCGATGGTTGCGCTGGCGGGCGCAGAGCGGTTTGCGCGCGGCATGTCCGACGCGTTGGACGTTGCAGCGCGCCCGCGCTGGCCATTGGATCAGGATGCCGCTCGCGCAGCACCGGCGAGCGGCGGCGGACGCAAGGGACCTAAGGCATGAATGCGCCTTTCACGACTGTCGGCGTGCTCGGCGGCGGAGCCTGGGGCACCGCGCTCGCCCAAGCCGCCGCTCTGGCCGGCCGCGACGTCACGCTGTGGTGTCGGAGACGAGACCAAGCCGTCGGCATTGGCGCGCGTCAGGAGAATGCGGACTACCTGCCGGGCGTGAAGCTCGACCGGCGCATCCGCGCCACCTCCGATATGCGCGAGTTGAAGCGCTGCGAAGCCGTCTTCAGCGTCGCGCCGGCGCAGCACACGCGCGATGTGCTGTCTCAGCTCGGCGAGCATATCTCCGACGGCGCGCCGGTCGTGATGTGCTCAAAAGGCCTTGAGCGCGAAACCCACAAGCTGATGAGCGAAGTGCTGAGCGAGGTCATTCCGCATGCCCGCGGCGCGGCGTTGTCCGGTCCAAGCTTCGCCTCTGAAGTCGCAGCCGGACTGCCGACGGCCGTCACGCTCGCTTGCCCCGACCGCAGCCTCGGCGAGCAGCTCGTCGCAACGATCGGCAGACCGCAATTTCGTCCGTATCTCTCTGACGACGTGATCGGCGCGGAAGCCGCCGGCGCGGTCAAGAACGTGCTCGCCATCGCCTGCGGCGTGGTCGAAGGCCGACGCCTCGGACGCAATGCTCACGCCGCCCTGATCACACGCGGCATGGCGGAGATGACGCGTTTCGCCGTCAAGCTCGGCGGCAAGGCGGAAACGCTGCAGGGGCTGTGCGGCATCGGCGATCTGGTGCTGACCTGCTCAAGCAATGAGTCGCGCAACATGTCGCTCGGCGTCGCACTGGGCAAAGGCCAGCGCCTGAAGCACATTCTCGCCGACCGACGCGGCGTTACCGAAGGCGTGGCGACGGCGCCGGTTCTGTCTGAATTGTCCGACCGCCTGGAAATCGAAATGCCGATCACCAAGGCGGTCAGCGCATTACTCAGTGAACAAAGCAATGTCGATCAGGCGATCGAGGCGCTCTTGGCGCGCCCGTTCAAGGAAGAAACAGCGTAGCGACGAGCATTGGTGAGGCATCATGGACACGCGGACTTTCATGGTGGTGCGACGCGATCAGCCGGGTATGAGCGGGCGGCGCGCCGAGTGCCGGCCTGAACATCTTGAATGGCTCGCCACATCGCCCCTGCCGGTCCGCATGGCTGGGCCCCTTCTCGATCCGCAATCAGAAAAACCGGTCGGCAGCATTTTCTTCGTCGACGCCCGGACCATGAACGCCGTGCGCATCTGGACGCAGGAAGACCCGTTCCACAAGGCGGGTATTTTCGGCGCCACGGAGATCAGGCCGTTTTCGCCGAGCATTGGCGGCTTCGCCGCGCGTGAAGAAACACCCGAGAGCTAATCGTCCGTAGTCGGCTCGTCTGGCGTTGCGCCGTCTTCTTCATGAGCGGCGCTTGGCGAACAAGTCGCCGGCCCTGCATGCGCCAGCGAACAGCCATAGACGGCGTCCGTCTCCACATCCGGGCCGTCCGGGCCAAGCCGGCATGAGGTGACCCGCGCGCGCCCCAGATCAAGCGCGATTTCGAGAGCGATTTCTTCTGCGGATGCGCGTGAACTGCGCGTCGCCATCGGCCGGTCAGCGCCGTCGCGATAAACCGACCAGGCGCCCTCATCTTCGCCGACAGTGACGATCAGCTCGAAGCGGCATGGGCCGTCGCCGGCGCCGGGCGCGCTTGGCGGCGGCCAGCTCGCCGCAGCGCCCGGCCCCATGCCGAGCAGAAGCGCGAGCAAGGCGCTCATTCTTCGATCTTCGCTTTGAGGTTCTGCAGCGCTTCGCGCCAGGCGGCTTTGGCCGCCTGGCTCGCCTCGGCGTCACTCAGCTTACGGACATTGACCTGAACAAGCGTTTTATCAACGCCCTTCGACGTCAACATCACGTCGAGCCGCCCATAACCCTCGACCGCGCCATTCCATTCGCCGCGCAAGGCCTTTCCCTCGCGCCGCGTGGAGACGTTCAAATCGCCGTCCGGCATCCAGTCGGAATCATCAAGAGCGCGCCAGACCGCATCGGCGGAGGCGGCGACCGTCTTGGACGCGCTCGCCTGAAATCCGTCCGGCATCTCGTGGCGCTCGCGCCCAAGTACGGCGTGCTCATACGTGCCGGTGATCTGCTGGCGCCACCAGGCGCTGTCGACCTCATCCTTGAGCAAAGCGACGATCGCCTTGTGATCGCAGTCGCGCGCGCCCTGGCCGTCGAGCCATTCATACCATTGCGCCCATTCGCGGCCCGTGGCTTTGCGCACGGCTGCGTCGCTGACCAAAGTTTCGGCCATCAGCGTCTCCTCGAAATCACTCAGCCGCGCGCA
>JAUIEH010000600.1 GCA_030428405.1 Alphaproteobacteria bacterium | reverse complement strand
GGCCGCGCTCATCGGCGTGCAGGCGAGCGTCAATATCGCCATGACCCTGGCGCTGACGCCGCCCAAAGGCATGACCTTGCCGTTCATCTCCTATGGCGGCTCGTCACTGACCGCGATGGGACTCGTCGTCGGGCTCGCACTGGCGCATACACGTCGCAGGCCGGGCGCGTATGATCACGCCCGCGTTCAGGCTTGAGGAGAGGGAGAGCGCTGATGGCGAACCGACGCATCATTCTCGCAGCCGGCGGCACTGGCGGACATATGTTTCCCGCACAGGCGCTCGCCGTTGAGATGCGTCGGCGCGACTGGGAGACGGCGCTGGTCACGGATGCGCGCGGACTGGCGCTGGCCAAGGACTTTCCCGCCGACCCGATCGAGACGGTGAACGCTGCGACCATCAGCCCGCGCAATCCATTCAAATCCGCCATCGGCGCGGTGCGCATCGCGCAAGGCGTTGCGCGCGCGCGCAAGATCGCGCGCCAGCTCGACCCCGCCGCGGTTGTCGGCTTTGGCGGCTATCCCGCCTTTCCCGCGCTCGCCGCCGCCGGCTCTGCGCCGATCATCATTCACGAGCAAAACGCCGTGCTCGGACGAGTAAACCGCGTCTTCGCCAATCGCGCCGCCGCCGTCGCCAGCGGCTTCAAGCGGCTCGAGCGCATCGGCAAGAAGGCTGCGCCCAACTGGACCATCACCGGCAACCCGGTGCGCAAGCCGATCCTGGAGGCGCGCGCGACGCCTTACGCCGCGCCGGAAGAAAACGGGCGCATCCATCTTTTGATCCTCGGCGGCAGCCTTGGCGCGCGCATTCTCTCCGAAATCACCCCGCGTGCGATTGCGCGCCTGCCGGAAGCTCTGCGCGCGCGCCTCAGCGTCGTGCAGCAGACACGAGAGGATGCGCTCGAAGCCGCATTGCGCGTTTATGCCGAAGCCGGCGTGGAAGCCGATTGCCGGCCGTTCTTCGATGATGTCGGCGCGCGCCTGGCGGCGGCTCATCTGGTCATCGGCCGCGCCGGCGCTTCAACGGTGACGGAACTCGCCGTCGTGGGCCGGCCATCCATTCTCATCCCGCTCGGCATCGCCACGGATGATCATCAAACGCTCAACGCGGCCGCCTTGGCGGATGCCGGCGCCGCCGATGTCATCAGCGAGCAAGCCTTTGATTCACAGCGCCTTGCGAGCCTTCTGGCCGAGCGTCTGAGCCAGCCCGTCGACCTTGCACGACGCGCAGCCGCGGCCAAAACCGCAGGCCGGCCGGACGCGACTGAAGCGCTCGCCGATCTCGTCGAGCGGATCGCTGCGCCGCGCGTGGGCTGAGCCGGCTTGGCGTTCGCGCGACTGCGTTTTAGGGATGGCTGAACGATTTTCATCATTGATCGGTCGCAATTCGCGCTGAATCTGAGTTTCGGCGGCGCGGTGTCGGGGTGATGCGAGGAGAGGCTATGCGCGGGTCTGTGCCATTCGAGGTCGGACCGATCCATTTCGTGGGGATCGGCGGCATCGGCATGAGCGGCATCGCCGAGGTGATGTTGAATCTCGGCTATTCCGTACAGGGCTCCGACATCAAGGCGAACCCGAACGTGGAGCGCCTGA
>JAUIEH010000599.1 GCA_030428405.1 Alphaproteobacteria bacterium | reverse complement strand
ATCACGTTCCGGTCGTGCCCAATCAAGGCACGAAGTTCTAAGGCCCTTCCGCGGCGCGGGCATCGGTCTCGCCATGCGATATTGACGTTGACGTAAGCGTCAGGCGCGTTTAGCGCTTATCGTATGAACGAAGTTGATGCCCGCCCGCCCTCGGCCCTGGCGAAATTCGGCGGCGAGAAACCGCCGGCGCCGGACTGGTTCGCGCGCGCCTTGGCCGCCCCGCACGAGGACGGCGTCGTCGAAGTGAAGGGCGCCAAGATCGTGTGGCGCGCCTGGGGGGAGCGCGGCGCGCCGGGCCTGATTCTCGTCCATGGCGGTCTCGCGCATCTGAGCTGGTGGGACTTCATCGCGCCTTTGCTCGCCGAGGGTCGCCGCGTGGTGGCGTGCTCGCTTTCCGGCATGGGCGATTCTGATTGGCGCGAAGCATACGAACTGCCGCTCCACGCCGCTGAGGCGATCGAAGCGGGCAAGGCCGGCGGCGCCTTTGACGGTCCCGGAAAGCCTGTGCTTCTTGGCCATTCCTATGGCGCGTTCGTTACGTTGACGGCGGCCGGCGAATTCGGCGACGAGCTCGCCGGCGCGATCATGTGCGATGCGCCGATCCGGCCGATCAAGGATCGAGAGATTGATCCGCGCACGCGCCGCGGCGGCCGCATCTATCCGACCAAGAACGAGGCGCTGGCCCGGTTCAGGCTCGCCCCGGCTTCGGAATGCGAAAACGATTACATCGTCGATCATGTCGCGCGCGAAGCGCTGAGAGAGACCGATGAGGGCTGGACGTGGAAGCACGATCCCGAGGTCTGGCTGAAATCGAAGCTGCCCCGACGTGACCCGGTCAAGGCTGTCAGCGAGCTCAAATGCAGGCTGGCCCTCGTCCGCGGCGGCGTCTCGGCCATCGTCAAGGACGAAGTCTGGTCGATGATGCGCGGCGTGTTGCCGGCCGACATGCCGATGGTCAGCGTGCCTGAGGCGGCTCATCATCTTATGCTCGATCAGCCTCTGGCTTTCGTCGCTGCGATCGACGGCGTTCTCAGCGTTTGGCCCGGCAAGGCGGGCGCCGGCTGAACGGGCGCGACGATGCGCCCGGGCCGTCATGCGTTGTGATCGGACGCGCAGCATGATATCGGCGCGACTTGCGGAAATGATCAGACTTGGAGCGAACTGAGATGGCTGGCGCAGCTGACGATTACGAGCGCGGCGATATGGACATCGCCGAACAGCGTCGCACCTTCGCCGGCTTCATGTCGGCGACGGTTTGGTCCAGCGCCTGGCTGGTGATGACATTGCTTGGCGCGACGCTGATTTTCGCGGTCGGCTTGTCCTGGCCCATCGCCATCGCGATCGCCGCCGTGGTCGGCCTGATCATCGGCTTCTTCCTGAATTTGGGAGCGGGCTGGATCGCAACCGTCGTGGCGACGGTGATTGTCGCCGGTCTCGTCGGTCTCGTGCATGGCGTCGTCAGCGCTCTGACGGGCTGACCTGCGGGCGAAGCCGTCGATTGCTTCGCCGGACCCTCTTTCCCGCGCCTTTGCAATCGCGCTAGCCTTCGCGTCGACGCAATATTCGACGGCGTGGGACGCATATGAAAATCGCAATC
>JAUIEH010000097.1 GCA_030428405.1 Alphaproteobacteria bacterium | reverse complement strand
CAGATAAAAAATATTCGCCCGACGCTGAGAGCGCCAGCCGCCGCGCGTTGCGCAATGTCGCCTTGCGCTATCTCGCCGAGCGCGGCCCCGAAAAGGGCGGCGCGCTCGCTCTGGCCCAACTCAAATCTGCGACCAATCTCACCGACCGCCTCGCCGCTCTCGGCGCGCTTGACGCCAGCGGCTCGGACAAGCTCGACGACGCGCTGAGCGAACTCTATGCAGCCTGGAAGAGCCGTCCGCTTCTGATCGACAAATGGTTCGCGATGCAGGCGCGCAGCGGACGCGCTGACGCGCTCGATCGCGTCCGCAAGCTGCTCAGCCATCCTGATTACGACCCGCGCACGCCCAACCGCGCGCGCGCCCTGACAGGTGTTTTCGCGATGGGCAATCCGCGCGCATTTCATGCCGCCGACGGCGCTGGCTACGCGCTGTTCCTCGACCAGGTATTGGCGATCGATAAAAAGAATCCGGCGCTGTCGGCCCGTCTGCTCGGCGCGCTGGAAATTTGGCCGCGCCTTGAGTCTAAACGCAAAAAGCTCGCCCGCGAAACCTTGATGAAGGCGCGCGACGCAGACGGCGCCTCGCGCAACCTGTTCGAGATCGCGTCAAAATCTCTGAACGCAAAAGCGGATTAATGGGAAACTAAGAGCTTCTGCGGATGATCGGCCTCCAACTGTGAGGCGCGCCATGAACGTTAGAACGCAACGTGACCGCTTTCTCGCTTTTGCGTTCGCATCCGCAGACCTGCTCATCGAAACGAATGCGCAGGGCGAAGTCCGTTTTGCGATCGGCGCTGCGGGTCCGCTCGGCGAGGAAAACGCCGACGATATGGTCGGCAAGAAACTCGACTCGTTTTTCGAGGCGCGCGACAAGGCGCTGATCGATCATTTCGTCGCCTATGCAAAGCCCGGCCGCCGAATCGGGCCGTCGATCGCGCGCATAAAAACCAGCTCCAAATCGGTCTCGATCAGCGCATGTTGCCTGCCCGGCGCGGCCGATAGCAGCTTCCTCTCGCTCGCCTATGCCGCGCCGGTCGCAACGCGCGCCGCCACCGCCGAGCGCGACGAGCACACCGGACTG
This sequence comes from Alphaproteobacteria bacterium, assembly GCA_030428405.1. Taxonomy (GTDB): domain Bacteria; phylum Pseudomonadota; class Alphaproteobacteria; order Caulobacterales; family Maricaulaceae; genus JAUIEH01. The sequence goes on along the minus strand of JAUIEH010000097.1, from coordinate 7,304 downwards.
ATCAAGGCCGAGGCCTTTGACGACATCGCAATTGAAGCGGTGAAACAGGCCCGCCACTCAGGCCGCGAAGCACAAATGACCCTGTTCACGGTCGACGGTCAAAATGATCTGCTCGAACGCATGGACGAGGCCGCAGGCGATGCGTTTCTCAGCAAGGTCGGCGCGATCCTGCGAGAAGCCTCCATCGGCGACGCAGCAACCCAGGTGAGCGACGGCAAATATAGCTTCGTCCACGACTCATCCTTCGATACGAGTGTGGCGTCTGACGACATCGCCAGCTACGCCAAGAAAGCCGACCCGACCGGCGCGGGCGTAAGCATTTCTTCGCAGTCAATGTCCGTCGACGGTGGATTATCGGCCGAAGACGCCGCGCGCGCGCTCACCTACACGCTCAACGCCTTCACCGACGGCGCCGCCGCTTCCGGCGACATGAGCATTCATTCCATGAACGATGCGCTCGACGGCATGATGCGCGAGACCAGCGCACGCATGGCTGAATTCAAGAAGGCCATTTCGGACGGCCAGTTCAGATTCGTCGCGCAGCCTGTGGTCGATCTGCAGAGCCGGCGTTTGAGCCACTACGAGCTGCTCGTACGTTTCGTCAAAGACGAGTCGCCGTTCGAAATGGTTTCGTTCGCCGAGAAGACAGGCATCATCGCCGATCTCGACTTCGCCGCCGTGCAGGCCGCTATCCGGTTCCTGGGCGAATGGGCGAATTCGCGCGTACCCGGACTGGCGGTGAACATTTCCGGTTTCTCGATCGTCAACGAGGTCTTCCTAAAGCGGCTCACGGAACAGCTCACGAGCGTGCCGTTTTCACGCGAAAAGCTGCATTTCGAAATCACCGAGTCGTCGGAGATTGCGGACCTCGCCGCAGCCGACGAAGCGATCCACCAACTGCGCAAGCAGGGCCACCGCGTCTATCTCGACGATTTCGGCGCAGGGTCCGCGTCGTTTCGCTATTTGCGCGCGCTCGATGTCGACGGCGTGAAGATCGACGGCGATTACGTTTCCCAGGCGCTGAAAATCCGCCGCGACGCCCTGCTCCTGAAGGCGATGACGTCGCTTTGCCGCGACCTTGAAGTGCGCACTGTCGCGGAAATGATCGAAAACGAGAGCCAGATCGACCATCTGCGCAAGCTCGGCGTCGATTATGGCCAGGGCTATCTGTTCGGCCGCCCGGAACCGCTCAGCTCCATCGTTGAGAACGCGGGAAAGCGCAAAAACTCGATTTCCGCTGCGTAAACGGCAATCTGGGCGCGAGCAGGCTCTCCTCTGTGGAGAAATATGCCGCGCCGTCTCGCGTTTGGTCGACTGCGTGATTCGCGTCGAATAAAGAAGTCGTTTGACCGAATTGATCAAACGGGGACGTCTCGCGCCCATGACACGCAACAACGCCAAGCACGCGCCGAAGGCGCAGCGCAAAGGCGCGCTCAGCGGTCAGGCCCGCACAGTGCTGGTTCTCGTCTTCCTATTCGCCGCCGCATTCGTTGCGGTGATTGGGATGAAGATCGTCCAGGAACGCCGCGACGCCGTTTACGAAGCCGATCTGCGCCAAGCGAATGTCGCCGCGCTTGTCGCCGAACGCGTGCTCAGCAGGCTTGCGGAAATTGAAGGCGCCGCGCGCGGAGCAGCGGACACGCTGGCGGAGAACGCCAGCGATGAAGACGCCGCGCGCATGCTCGCCAGCCTGGTCGCGAGCGGCGACGTCACTGATGCAGCCCTCTTAAACAGCGCGAGCGAGCTTGCGCTCGCCACGAGCACGGATGCCGGCGTTTCGCTCTTCGAAGCTGCGAGCGGGCATGACGGTCTCGGCTTTTGGATGCCGGGGACCGAAGCCGACGCAGCCGGGGCGCCGTTGCTCCTGGCCGTCGACCTGCCGGCGAGCCGCAGATTTGAAACGCTAATCGCTCAAATCAATGTCGAACAGATCAGTCCGCGCGCGCCCTCCGATCAGACCATCGTGCTCACGGATGCGAACGGCCGCGCGTTGGCGGGCGCATCAAGCTTCGCTGCGAACGCCGACGTCGCCAGCGTTCTCGGCGCCGATTCAGCGCGTGCGCGCGAGCTCGTCGCGGAAGGTGCATTTGCGCTCGCCGCAGGACCAGGGCGCGACGGCGTGGAGCGCACGCTGGGCGTGGCGCCCGTCGCCAATAGCCCGCTCGCCGTTTATGTCGCCGGCCCGCGCGCGATCGATGAGAGCGGCTGGCGGCGCACGCTCGTATTCTATGTCTTGTTGTTGGCTGCGCCGATCCTGGTCACCGTGGGTCTGTGCGCCGTCCTGCTGATGCAGGTCGAGAACATCCGTGCAGCGCGCGAACAGATCCATGACAGTGAAAAGCGCCTGAATATCGCCATTGAAGCAGCGCGTTGCGGCGTCTGGGAGTGGGACACGACCAATGACACCGTGTTCATCACGCCTTCGCTCGCCCAGCTGTTTGGGCGCAAGGATTTCGGCCTCATTTCGGGTACGGAGTTTCTGGCGCTGATCCGCCGCGAGGATCAGGAACAAGTCCGCCTCGCCATTCGCAGCGCGCAGGACGCCGGTGAAGTCGATGTCGAGTTTCGTGCGACCGGCCTTCCCGTCTGGCTTCATGCGCGCGGCAAGCCCTGGTTTGGCGCGGACGGCCAGCCGACGGGGCGAATTGGCGGCGTCGCCATCGACATCACCGAACAAAAAGGCGCGCAAAGCCGGGTTGCGGCTGCGGAAACGCGCATGCGCCAGGCGCTCGAGTCCATGGGCGAGTCGTTTGCGCTTTGGGACCCGCGACGTCGCCTCGTTCTGTCGAACAGCAAGTTTCGCGACTTCTTCCATCTCGATGAAAAGCTCGTAAAGCACGGCGTCGCCTACGAGATGCTCGAACTCGCCGCTGAAGGCGCGATCAAGGAAATCCATGACGGCGCTGAACCCGACACCAGCGAGATGGAGCTGAGTGACGGGCGCTGGATCAGAATGTCCGAGCGCGAAATGCAGGATGGCGGCTTGGTCTCGATCGGCACAGACATCACCGCTTTGAAGCGTCAGGAGCGCGAGCTGCTCGACAGCGACGCCCAGCTCCGCCAGATGGTCGCAGACCTGAACATCGCGCGCGAACGAAGCGACAAGCTCGCCTCACGACTGGCTGAAGAAAAACTCCGCGCCGAAGAGGCCAGCGAATCCAAAACCAAATTCCTGCGCTCGATGAGCCACGAGCTGCGCACGCCGCTCAACGCCATCAACGGCTTCTCCGACATCATGCTGCAGGAGATGTTCGGGCCGCTCGGCGATCCGCACTACATGGAATACGCCAAGGACATCAACGATTCCGGCCAGCACCTTCTTTTGCTGATCAACGACATTCTCGACATGTCGAAGGTCGAGGCCGGCAAGCTCAGCCTTGTCATGGAAACGGTGTATCCTGACGAAGTCGCCGAGCAATGCGCCCGTCTGATGCGTGAGCGCGCGCGCGACAGCGACATCGATCTCGTGATCTCGGTCTCCGACCTGCCGCGCATCGAAGCGGATGCGCGCGCGCTCAAGCAGGTCATCATCAATCTCCTGACGAATGCGCTGAAATTCACGCGTCCCGGCGGGCGCGTCGAGCTGCGCGCTCAGGCGCTCGACAATTGCGTGCGCTTCCAGGTCGAGGACAATGGCATCGGCATCGCGCCTGAAGATGTCGACCGGCTGGGCCAACCCTTCGTCCAGATCGGCGATCTTGAGCGCAAGGACCATGAAGGCTCAGGCCTCGGTCTTGCTCTGTCGAAATCCTTCGTGGAAATGCATGGCGGCGAGCTCATCCTGACCAGTGAACTGGGCAAGGGCACAACCGTCACGTTCACGATGCCGTTTAATCAGCCGACTGACCGCTCTTCGACTGATGATGACGACGGCGGAGAATCCTTTGGACGCGGCACTCATGGCGATGATGACGCCGACAGCGAGGATGTCGACGACGAAGAGGTCGACGCCGACGCCACTGAGCCGCGACGCACGCCGGCCCTCACTTAGCCGCCCGGTTAAATCACCAGAATCGCGTGCGCGCCGCACATTTGATGCGCGCGTGTCTGGGCCGCAGCGCTCAGTCGATGACGTTTAGTCGGTGACGATCAGTCTTCCAGCGGCGCGTCTAATTCATCCGGCGGCGGACCACGCCGGCCTTCGGGGCCACGCCCTTCGGGCCCCCGACCGTGGCGGCGGCGTCTGGACGCTTCGCGCAGACGCTCCGCCAGCGCGATGCGCTCGTCATGGCTCAGATCTTCGAACGCAGTGATCAGCGCTTGCTCGCCACGCGCGCGCATCAGATCAGAGACTTCGCGAATCTCGGCGAAAGCGGCGCGCACGGCGTCGGCGTCGAAAGGCTCGTTCGCGATCGCGGCCAGCGCAGCGTCAGACGCCTCACGACGGCGCTCTATCAGTTCAAAGAATTGCTCGCGATCAGCGCGCATGTTTTCAAACATTTCACGCCGCGCTTCTCGCGGCATGGCGCGCATGACGATGCGCGGCTCGAACACATTGCCGCGCGGACGCATGCGATGGCGCGGCCCGTGGCCGTCTTGCAAGCGCGCTTCTGTCGGCGCGACGCGCAAGCCGGCCATGCCCCCGCCGATCACCACGCCGAGCACGAGCGCATTGACCAGCAATGACGCGACAAGCGCTATGCTTCGCCACCCCACAGACGCCATGGCTCAGCCTTCCTCCAGGTTCAAGAATGCATCATCAATGTCCAAAGCGAGCTCGAACAGCGCCTGGTCGGTTGCGCGCGTCGCTGAGGCCGAGCCGAAATAATATCCGCCGGCCACGCCGACAACGAGGCAGAACGACATTGCAAAAGCGGCCGCCGCACTGCGCATTCCGCCAAATCCGACCGGCAGCGAAACGCCGGCAAAGGCCGGAACGAAAGCAGGCGCGCGCACGGTCTGCGGCGCTGCATCCAGAATACGGCTGCGCAAGTCGGCGCTCGGCGGCTCAGGCTCAGGCGCGCGCGCCAGCAAAATGTCGAGTTCGCGGGCTTCGCCCAGGACCTCGCGCGCCGCGTCGCCATGAGCTGTCATGAACGCTTCCGCTTCAGCGCGCTCGTGTGTGGGCCAGCGCCTCGGATCTGCGCCATAGCACTGCACAATCTCCAAAAAACGAGCCTTATCCATGATCCTAGCTCTCATTGCTCGCCTCCCCGCTTAGCACCGCTCTCAGACTGCGGCGCGCACGCGCGAGAAGGGATTCAACCGCCTCCACACTGGTTTCAAGAATCTCGGCGGCTTCTATATTGCTGCGCTCCTCGAAATGACACAGCGTGATCGCAGCCCGTTGACGCGGCGGCAATGTCGCCAGCGCCGCCTCAACTTCACGCGCGACATCCTTCGCATGAAGAACATCGTAACCGTCTGGCCCCGCATCAATCTGTTCGGGCGGCGCATCGGTGACGATTTCGCGTCGGCGGCGCAGGCGGTCGAGACACAGATTGGTCGCAACCCGCCGCATCCACGTCGAGAATTTCGCCTCGCCCGGACGCCAGTCGCCCGCATGCCGCCAGACGCGCAGGAACACTTCCTGCGCGACGTCCTCGGCTTCGCCTCTGTCGCCCAGCATACGCGCCGCCAACGCGGTGACGCCCGACAAATGTCGATCCACAAGCTGCTCAGCCGCACGCGCATCACCTTCGCCGATGCGTTTGACCAGCGCAGCGTCGGGGTCATGGCGGCGCGAGCGCCGCGCTTCATTTTGCACGCGTTCTTGCACCGCGGCTCCGCTTGGCCGCCCAATCACCGTCGACGCATCGCGCGCGCCGCCTTGCGGCGTCATTGGCGTCGCCGCGGAGGATTGAGCGGTGCGAGCGTGCAACGCTGCAAACAGCGCTGCAACAGCGAATTGGGAGGCCCCCGGCAAGGCCGCAGCGCCTCCCGACCCGACAAAGACCGGCGCGTCAGACTGTCGGCTTAGTCGCGCCACCAGAACATCCGGCGTTCGCGGCGTTCGCGCCGACGTTCAACCGAGGCGTCGAGTTCGGCCGGCGTCACAACGCCGTTTTCATCCTCATCCAAGCGATCGAACATGCGCAGACCGCGCGTTCCGAACTCTTCGCGCGAGATGCGGCCGTCGCCGTCAGCATCGCCGCGCGCGCCGCGTCCGCCGCGACCACGGCCGCGCCCACGCGGTTCACCGTCTTCGTCATCGGCGAAACGCTCCGCCCGGTCGGCTTCGCGAATTGCGGCGAGACGCTGTGCGATCGGAGAGCGGTCGGCGTCCGTCAGAAAGCCGTCGCCGTCGCGGTCGCTCCAGGCGAACATTTCGTCCTGCAGTTCTTCGACTTCAGCGCGCGTGATGTTGTTGTCGCCATCAGCGTCAGCTGCGCGAAGGAGGCGCATGCCGCCCATGCCGCGTCCGCCGCGGCGATGCATGCCGCCATGTCCGCCGTGTCCGCCATGGCCCTGGAAATGATGACCGCGCTCAAAACCGCCGCCGCCGCGCTGCGCATAGGCTGCGCCGCCGAGCAAAGCCGTAGCGCCAAGAGCCGCCGTCGCCAAAAGCAGGAATTTTCTCATTTCGTCCTCCTGGGACATCTGTGTTCCCTCACACGCCTCTAACGGGTCAGGAAAACAAATCCGTCGCAGAAAAACGAAAAAGCCGCCTATTCTCTCACCAGCGCTGCAAAGGCCGCGCGCGCAGCAGTCCGGCGTTCTGCAAGAATGCTCTCGAGTTCGGCGAATTGGGCGACCCCGCCGGCCGCACAAAGCAGATCCAGCAATTGCTCGGAGGCGGCCTCGGGGTCGAATTGACCTTCCACCGAGACAGCCAAAAGCTGCGATAGATCAAGCTGCAAGCGCGCCGCCTCACGCAAATCGCCAAGCAGATCGTCCGGCTCAACGCCCGCCTCAGCCAGTCGTTCCAGCGCGCCCACCGTGCTCGGATGCAATATGCTCGCATCGCGACACGCATGTTTGAGCTGCAGAAACTGAGCGGCGAACTCGATATCCATCAGACCGCCATCGGAGAGCTTCATGTCCCAGAGACCTTGCGGACGGCGTTCGCGCGTCACCCGCGCGCGCATGTCGAGTACATCATGCGCCAGCATGGCGGCGTCGCGCTCGCGCGTGAGAACGCGCGAAATGACGTCGCTGAGGTCCTGCGACAGGCCGGCGTCGCCGGCAACCGGGCGCGCGCGCGTCAGCGCCAGGAGTTCCCAGGTCCAGGCCTCATCATTGTAATATCGTTCGAATGCAGACAGCCTGACGGCGAGCGGTCCCTTTGAGCCTGACGGCCGCAGCTGCATGTCGATCTCGTAGAGGCTGCCCTCTTCGGTTTGAGCCGCCAATGCTGCGATGAG
>JAUIEH010000096.1 GCA_030428405.1 Alphaproteobacteria bacterium | reverse complement strand
CGCGTTCGCGCCGGCGGCCGCCTTATCTTTCGGCGTGACGACGCGGCGGCGCTTCTTCTCCACCACGACCGGCTTTGACCGGCCATGAGAGAAGTTTTGCCGCACAGTGCCCGAGCCGGAGCCCCGATTCATGGACACCTGCTTGCGTCCAGAACCCGCCGGCCGATCGGTATCTTTCGTCTCGCTCATGCACTCTCGCTTCTGGGCGCGCCGCGCGCCTTGCAATTCAACGCCGTACGGTCGCCGCCTCGACCTGTACGCAATTTCGTCCAAACTACTCGTTACTCAACAACATTCAATCATCACGCAGTCGCCAAGTTTCCGGCGCCAGTCTTCTGAAACCCGCCAGCCGGCCGGCCTCCCTCAACAAGCCCGCCGCGTGCGGCCCCGGCGCCAGCGCCACATGCGTCGCCGCATCTCGTCCCAGCGCAGCGCCAAGCTCTTCTGCCGTAAAGCAGCCGACCACCGGCGCTTTTGCGTCCATAGCGCGCAACAACGCCAATATTTTTCCGCGCCCGTCTTCCGCGCCGTCGGCGGCCTCTAACACGCAAGCGGCGCCACCGGACTTAACAAGCGCATGCGCCTGGTCGAACCCCGCAGCAGCGCCGCCGGAACGGCGCGCCATGCCGAGATGCGACAGGCAGCGGTCACATAGCAAGGCTTCTACGCGATCCGCCAGATCGTCCGGAGCCTGCACCGCACGTTCGAAAGCGCGCGCGAAGAGATTCTTCTTCACCGCAGCATCGATCGCTTCACGCTTCGCGCTCACCCATGCGCCGCGTCCGGGAAGCTTGGCCGAGACATCCGGCCCGACCTCGCCATCCGGCGACAGCGCCATGCGGATCAGCTGCTCTTCCGGCAGAACCGCGCGCGTGACGATGCAACGACGCTCACGCTGCTGGCGCATATGGGATCCCGTCAGGTGTTCGTCGAGTCCGCATCGCCCAGCATTGCCGGATCGACATCAGCGATCTCCTGCAAGGCGGCCAGCTCTTCTTCAGTCATCTCCTCAGTTTCGGCCTCCGCACGCGCGGCGGCGTAGTCTTCTTCCGTAATCCAGCCGGCAACGACGCGCGCCCGCATGATCAGGTCTTCGGCGTCCTCCGCGCTGACGTCGAAACCCTCCAGAACGCCGGGCTCGCGAACGCGCTCGCCGTCACGGGTTTCAAACCAGCCTCGCAGATCGTCCGGCGTCAGGCCGGCAAGGTCTTCGACCGACTTCACCGGCTCAGCCGCTTCGCCGAACGCCACGGCCATCTTGCCCGTGACGCCGTCGAGCTCGGCGAGATCGTCGGCCACGCCCAGTTCGGTGCGCTTGGCGTCGAGTTCGCGCGCGATTTTGTCGAGATGCTCGCGGGCGCGCTCCTGAATCTCGGTCCCGGTCTCTTCGCCAAAGCCTTCAATGGCGGCGAGCTCGTCGAGTTCGACGTAAGCGATCTCTTCGATTTCCTCGAAGCCTTCCGACACCAGGAGCTGCGCAACGGTCTCATCAACATCGAGCGTGCTCATGAAAAGGTCCGTGCGCTCCGCGAACTCGCGCTGGCGGCGCTCGGACTCGTCGCTCTCGGTGATGATGTCGATCGCCCAGCCGGTGAGCTGGGAGGCCAGGCGCACATTCTGACCGCGCCGGCCGATGGCGAGCGACAATTGCTCGTCCGGCACCACGACCTCGATGCGCTGCTCATATTCGTCGAGCACGACCTTGCTCACCTCGGCGGGCTGCAGCGCGTTGACGATGAAGCCGGCAGGCTCGGGCGACCACGGAATGATGTCGATCTTCTCGCCGGCGAGTTCGCTGACGACGGCCTGAACGCGGCTGCCGCGCATGCCGACACAGGCGCCGACCGGGTCGATGGAGCTGTCATTGGTGCGCACGGCGATTTTCGCCCGGCTGCCCGGATCGCGCGCGACCGAGGGTATCTCGATTACGCCGTCATAGACTTCGGGCACTTCCTGAGCGAACAGCGCCGCCATGAAAGCGGGGTGAGCGCGCGAGAGGAAGATCTGCGGTCCGCGGGTTTCGCGGCGCACGTCATAAATATAAGCGCGCACGCGGTCGCCGTTTTGAAAGTTCTCGCGCGGAATGCCGTCATTGCGCCGGATGACGCCTTCGGCCTTGCCGAGATCGACGACAACATGTCCGTATTCGACGCGCTTGACGATGCCGTTGATGATTTCTCCGACGCGGTCCTTGAACTCTTCGAACTGGCGCTCGCGTTCGGCTTCGCGCAGGCCCTGCGTGATGACCTGCTTGCCGGTCTGAGAAACCACGCGGCCGAATTCGAAGAGCGGTAGTTCTTCCGTGAACACCGTTCCGATTTCAGCTGAGGCGTCGAGCTTCTTGGCCTGATCCAGCGTCAACTCCGCGGCGCCGTTTTCCAGGAGTTCGTCCTCAACGACCGTCACGCGCTTGAGCAGCGAAATCTCGCCGGTCTTGGGATCGATCGTCGCCTTGATGTCGAGTTCCGCGCCATATTTGGAGCGCGCAGCCTTCTCGATCGCCGCCTCGATATTGGACAACACGATGGTGACGTTGATGCCCTTCTCCTCCGCCACGGATTTGGCGATCTGGAGAAGCTCCAGCCTATTGGCGCTGACGCCGATGCTCATTCGTGATTCTCCTTCTGCGCCGCGTCGCCGCCGTCTTCCTCGGGCCCGCCGCGTCGTTTCAAGCTTTCAGCGATTAATTCATCCGTAATCAGAAGTTTCGCTTCTGAAATCCAGTCAAACGGAATGGCGACCGAATTGTCGGGCTCGTCTTCCGTGTTCAACAAGACGCCGTCGGCGTCCACGCCGGCGAGCTCGCCGCGAAAGCGCTTCTTGCCCTCGACCATGCGGTCGAGCTCGATGCGCGCGAGAAAGCCTTTCCAGCGTTCAAAATCGTCGCTGCGGGTCAGCGGCCGGTCGATGCCGGGCGAGGACACTTCGAGCACCCATTCGCCAGCGAACGGATCATCGACGTCCAGCACCGCCGACATTGCGCGCGAGAGTATTGCGCAGTCATCCGCGCTCATCTCTCCGTCGGACTTGCGCTCGGCCATGATCTGGAGCGTTTTCTTGCCGCTGCCGCCGGTCATGCGCACGCGCACGACGTTAAAGCCCAAATCGTCAGCGACGGGCTCGGCGAGCGCGAGAATGCGTTCTTCGATCGGCGACTTGGCGCGCAAGCGCGGTCTCCTTGAAACAAAAAAGCGGCCGGCCCCGGGGCCGCCGCTTAATCAGACCGACAGGTCCGTTTAGCGATTTCGGACGCTACTTAAGCCCTTCAGGCGAAAGACACAAGGCCCTGCAGCGACTACAAGGACGCGAAACGACGCCCCAGAGCGCCGCTGAGCAAGGAAACGATGCGCGTCATGGCCCACAAACTTTACATCTCCCACACCTCGCCCTTCGCTCGCACGACCCGCGTGGTTGCGCGCGAAAAGGGACTGATGGACCGCATCGAGGAAGTCGTCGTCGATCCGTTTCAGGACCCCGCCGAGCTGATCGCCGCCAATCCGGCGGGGCTCATCCCAGCGCTTGAACGCGATGACGGCGGCAAGCCGATGATCGACAGCGCGCTCATCGCCGCCTGGCTGGATCATCTGCCCTCGGACAAGCCGGGGCTGCTGCCCGCCGGCGGTCCTGAACGTCTCGCCGTGCGCCAGGTCGAATCGTTGGGACGCACACTGACGGATAAATCCGTCAATCTAGTCTACGAAAAGCGCCGGCCGGCCGAGCGCCAGCACGAATTTTACCTCGACCGCTGGCGCCGGCAGGCTTCACGCCTGATCGGCGCGCTCGATGGCGAGTTGGCGCTGTTGCGGGGACCGTTATCCGTCGGCTCGATCGCGGCCGTGTCCGCACTGGCGCATTACGATTTCCGCCATCCGGAAATCGACTGGCGCACGCCTTATCCCGCGCTCGCCGGCTGGCTCGACGAGATGTCGGAGCGCGAAAGCTTTGCGCAGACCAAGCCGTACGAATAAGCGCGCGGCTCGGGACTAGTCCCAGTCGCCCGGACGGCGCAGTCGGCTGCCCCCGCCCGTGCCCGTGATGATGCGCTGGCCCGGCGAGGGAATGTCGAGCAGAACCTCGCCGGAGCCGTAGTCGATCACCAGCGCGTCGGCGCGCTGCAGAATGTCCATGCCGATGACGGCGGCGGGCCGGCCCTCCAGATCCCAGACGTCGAAGACATGCAGGTCGGCGAAGAACATCGGTACGTTCTGCAGCCGCGCGCGACCGAAATAGACATTCGAGACGACGGCGATTTCGCCATGCGCGACGTCTTCGGTCACGCCGATGACGTAAGCGTCGAAGCGCCGCCAGCGCTCCCAGCGATTGGGATTGATTGCGCGGCGTAAGGACGGATTGCCGAGCGAGGAGTCCGCGCCTGTATCGATGATGGCCTGCACCTCAAGGCGGTCAACGCGGGTGCGCACTTCAGCAAGTCCCGTCGGCAAGATGCGCGCGGGCAAGCGCGTGTAATTGCGCTCGCGGCGTCGCCGCCATCCGGATTCGCGCACATCGACGGTCTCGGCCACGAAATCGAACGCCACGCGCATGCCGCGCAGCGCATCAATGCCGAGCACGCCGTCGGCGCCGGCCAGCACCGGCTGCGCGATCACCGGCGCTTCAACGTCGCGCATTTCAAGCGCGCCGGCGGTCAGCGTGTCGAGCGAAACGAAATCGACGATTTCCGCGCTCACTACGCCATTGAGTTCGCGCTGGGCGTGAGGTGTGAGGCCGAGGCGTTCGACCAGACGCCGCGAAACGGACGAACGATTGGCGCCGGTATCGATGACGAAATGAAACGGGCCCGCGCCGTTGACCTGAACCTCGACGAGCGGACGGTCGATCGGATCGACGGTCGTGTCGAGAACAATGGGTTCGCGTTCGGCGTGCTCGGTCGCCACAGCGCCCGCCGCGGCCATGCAAACCGCCATCAGCGCGCTCGCGAACGCGGCACCAAGAATACGCGACCTCTGAACAAGCGTGCGAACCATGACGTCTCTCCTCCCGTCGCCGGCCCGCTCACGCTCGGCATTCGCGAGCCAGATCATTTGTTTGTTTTCTCGAGACTAACGCGAAATTCGCGTGCTCGTCTCGGCGCGCCCCTGCTTTCGCGACAAACCAACGCTCAAATGCGTTCGATCGGGAGAATTAATGCAGCACGGCTCAGACGCGCTCGAAATCCATGAAAATGGGCGCACTGTCGCCAAGGCCCTTTCGCTCATAGCGCGTGCCGACGTGGTCCTGCGGCGGCGTGCGCCAGTCGGCGGGCGAGCGCGCGCACCAGCAAAACGCCGGATTTGCGCGGACGTGCAGAAGCGTCCAGGCCGCATAACTCTTGACGTCGGTCGCAACGCGCAGGCGCCCGCCGGGTTTCAGGATGCGGGCGATTTCAACGACGGTTTCAGGCGAAATGAAGCGGCGCTTCCAATGCCGGCGCTTGGGCCAGGGATCGGGAAACAAGAGATAGACGATATCGACCGAAGCAGGCGCGATGCGCTCAAGCAGAGGCCGGGCGTCGCCGACCATCAGGCGAATATTGGCGAGCCCGGCGTCGTCGATGCGCGCAAGCGCCTTGCCCACCCCCTCCATGAAGAACTCGGCGGCGATAAAGCCGGTGGAGGTCGAGCGCGCGGCCTGCGCTGCGAGGTGATCGCCGGCTCCGAAACCGATCTCTACTGCGAAACGCGCAGCGGACGGAAACAAGGCCGCCGGGTCGACGGCGCCCTCCGGCGCCGCGATGTCCGGCAGAAGCGTTTCCACGAGCGCAGCCTGGCGCGCCGACAAAGGACGACCGGCGCCTCGTCCAAAGAGGCGCCGGTCCTTGTCAGGTCTGGAACTGTCGGTTCGAGACGCGCTCACGCAGGCGCAGCCGCGGCCTCCGTCGCCAGATCGCGCAGGCTCTCGACGAGGTCGGTCTTCTCCCAGGAAAAGCCGCCGTCGGCTTCCGGCGCGCGGCCGAAATGGCCATAGGCGGCGGTGCGCGCATAGATCGGGCGATTGAGCTGCAAGTGCTCGCGAATGCCGCGCGGCGACAGGTTCATCACTTCGCTGAGACGGCGCTCGAGCAAGGCTTCGTCGCAACGGCCAGTGCCGTGCGTGTCAACATATATGGACAAGGGCTTGGCCACGCCGATGGCGTAGGACAGCTGGATCGTGCACCGATCGGCGAGACCCGCGGCCACGACGTTCTTGGCGAGATAGCGGCTGGCGTATGCGGCGGAGCGGTCGACCTTGGTCGGGTCCTTGCCGGAGAACGCGCCGCCGCCATGGGGCGCTGCGCCGCCATAAGTGTCGACGATGATCTTGCGCCCAGTCAGGCCGGCGTCGCCGTCAGGACCGCCAATCACGAAATTGCCGGTCGGATTGACGTAGAATTCGTCTTCCGGCGGAAACCAGCCCTCCGGCAGCACTTCGCGAACGATCGGGCGAACGAGCTCGCGAATGGCGGCGGGCGAGAAGCCCTCTTTGTGCTGAGTTGAAACCACTACGGAAGTCACAGCCACCGGCCGGCCATTCTCATAGCGCAGCGTCACCTGGCTCTTGGCGTCAGGCTCGAACTCAGAGCGCTCGCCGGATTTGCGAAGCTCGGCCATGCGCTTGAGGATCTGGTGGGAATAAACGATGGGCGCCGGCATCAGCTCGGGCGTCTCGTTGGTCGCGAACCCGAACATGATGCCCTGGTCGCCCGCGCCCTCTTCCTTCGCTTCGCCGGAATCAACGCCCATGGCGATGTCGGCCGATTGCTCGTGCAGAAAATTCTCGAACTTGGCGTTCTTCCAGTGAAAGCCCGACTGCTCGTAGCCGATATCCTTCACCGCCGCGCGCGCGGCTTCCTCAATCTCTTCGGGCTCAACGGCTTGCGCGCATCGCGTCTCGCCCGCGAGGATGATGCGGTTGGTCGTCGTCAGCGTTTCGCAAGCGACCCGCGCGACCGGATCCTTGGACAGCATGAGATCGACGATCGAATCCGAAACGCGATCGCAAACCTTGTCCGGGTGTCCCTCGGAAACGCTTTCGCTCGTAAAGATATAAGAAGCCCGGGCCACGCGCTCACCTCACCGAAACCATATAAAGAAAGCTTTATGCGGGCTTTCTACTAAGGCTTATGGGTGTTCGAAGCAAGCGCTGTCGGCCTGGGATGCTTAAACTTCGTCCTCGGCTGCGTCCGCGGCCATGGCGCGCACAAGCTCCAGCACCTTGCGGCGGACTTTCGTGCTTTTGATGCTGGCGAAGGCCGCCGCGAGCGCAACGCCTTCCGGGCTGTTGATGAAATCGTCGACGAGCGGCGTCTGATCGCCCTCGCTGAAGCCCGGCGCCGGGTCTTCATCGGCGCCCTCATAGAAAAAGCCGACCGGCACGCCGAGGACTTTCGCCATACGGTAAAGCCGGCTCGCGCCAATGCGATTGGCGCCGCGTTCATATTTCTGGATCTGTTGGAACGTCACGCCGAGCTCTTCGCCCAGCTTGTCCTGACTCATTCCAAGCAAAAGCCGCCTGAGGCGAACCCTGGAGCCGACATGAACGTCGACCGGGTTCGGCGATTTCTGCGATTTCATCATCGCGTATGTCTCAACGTCTGAAGTAGTCCCGATACGGAGATACGATCTAGGAACGACCTTTCGATACGCAACGAAACTCCGAAAAGCGCTGAATCGCGTTCAACCAAAATCATCTGCACTTTTCCCGTTTGGATACGGAACACAAGCCAGCCTAGCGACGTCGTCGCGGCCACCCCAGTGCAAACGCTCCGGCCACCACAAAGATGTATACCGCATTTCCTACGAGTGAATAGATCGTCGGCGCAAGTGCAACCGGCAGGGGCGAATCGACGACCGCATCAACGCCCGCTCGCGCACGAGCGGTTATGCGTCCATACGGATCAACGACCCCCGTTACGCCACCGGTCGCCGCACGAATCAATGGCAAACCCTCTTCGATCGCTCGATAGCGGGCCTGATTGAAGCCTTGAATCGGACCGACCAGCGCGCCAAACCACGCGTCATTCGACACGTTGAGGATCCATTCGGGCCGGTCTCCCGCACGCGGAGTAAAGCCGGGAAAGATTGATTCATAACAGATTTGTGGCGCGAATGGCGGCACGCCCGGCACGCTGTCGAGCGTCGCCGGTCCTGGGCCTGCGGAATATCCGTCCCCGATATTTGTGAGCGCGACGAGACCGAAATTTTCCGCCGCCCGCGCCAGCATTCCGCCCAGCGGGGTGAACTCTCCGAACGGAACAAGCCGGTGTTTGTCGTAGATGGAAGCGCCCGCGAGATCGGGCGCGCCGTCACGTATCGGTAATGCGATAAGTGAGTTGTAGTAGCGCTGGTTGACAGGATTGGTTGCGTCTCGCCGCACAACGCCGGTGATCAGGACCCGATCCGAGCCGACAGTGGCCG